>CALPMR020000015.1 GCA_943324725.2 Bordetella parapertussis
CGCAGGATCGCCTCGAACTGCTCCCGGTCCTCGGCCCGATCGATCGATTCCGGTGACGTGCCCCAGATGCGGCTGCCGGTGGCCTGGCCTTTGGCGGTGGCCAGCCAGTGCAGCAGGGGAATCGCCAGCTTCAGCGGCGTCTGGCCGCCGAACTGCACGATCACGCCTTCGGGTCGCTCGGCCTCGATCACATTGAGCACGTCCTCGAAGGTGAGCGGCTCGAAATAGAGCCGGTCGCTGGTGTCGTAGTCGGTGGAGACGGTTTCGGGATTGCTGTTCACCATCACCGTGGCGAAGCCCTCCTGGCGCAGGGCGAAGGAGGCGTGGCAGCAGCAGTAATCGAACTCGATGCCCTGGCCGATGCGGTTGGGACCGCCACCGAGGATCATCACCTTGCGGCGCTGCTCCGGCTGCACCTCATCTTCGGGGGCCAGCGTCTGCAGCGAACCGTCCTCGGCCAGCCGCTCCAGCGGCCGTTCATAGGTGCCGTAGTGATAAGGCGTGCTGGAGGCGAACTCCGCCGCGCAGGTGTCCACCGTCTTGTAGACGACATCGACGCCGAGGCCCTGGCGATGGCGCCGCACCTCCAGTTCGTGGCTGCCGGTGGCCCAGCCGATCTGGCGATCGGAGAAGCCCAGCTGCTTGAGTTCGAGCAGCTCGGCAGCCGCCAGCTGCTCGAGGCTGCGGCCGCTGAGCAGCCGAGCCTGGGCCTCGATCAGCCGCCGCAACTTGGCCAGGAACCAGGGATCGATGGCGCTGAGCTGGTGAATCTCGGCATCGCTGCGGCCGGCCACCATCGCGGCCCGCACGGCAAAGATGCGATCCGGTGAGGGGGTGCGCAGCTGGCGATCCAGATCGCCCGGCTCCGGCAGGAGATCGTCGCGATCACAGCCCCAGCCGGCATGGCCCGTCTCCAGCGAGCGCAGCGCTTTCTGGAAGGATTCCTCGAAGCAGCGGCCGATCGCCATCGCCTCCCCCACCGACTTCATCGAGGTGGTGAGCACGGCCGGGCTGCCGCGGAACTTCTCGAAGGCGAAGCGCGGCACCTTGGTGACGACGTAATCGATCGTCGGCTCGAAGCAGGCCGGGGTGGCGCCGGTGATGTCGTTGACGATCTCGTCGAGGGTGTAGCCCACCGCCAGGCGGGCGGCGATCTTGGCGATCGGGAAGCCGGTGGCCTTCGAGGCCAGGGCCGAGGAGCGCGAGACGCGCGGATTCATCTCGATCACCACCACATCGCCATTGGCGGGGTTGATCGCGAACTGGATGTTGCTGCCGCCGGTGTCGACGCCGATCTCACGGATGATGGCGATCGACTGATCGCGCAGCCGCTGGTATTCGCGGTCGGTCAGGGTCTGGGCTGGGGCGACGGTGATCGAATCGCCCGTGTGCACCCCCATCGGATCGAGATTTTCGATGCTGCAGACGATCACCACGTTGTCGGCGGTGTCGCGCATCACCTCGAGCTCGAACTCCTTCCAGCCCAGCAGCGACTGCTCGACCAGGATCTGGGAGACGGGGCTGGCCTCGAGGCCGCTCTTGCAGAAGGCCCGGAACTCTTCAGGGTTGTAGGCGATGCCACCGCCGGAGCCCCCCAGGGTGTAAGCGGGCCGGATGATGCGCGGATAGCTGGCGATCGTGTCGCCGACGATCTCGGCCTCCTCCAGGGTGTTGGCGATGCCGGAAGGGCACACCGCCACGCCGATGCGGGCCATGGCCTCCTTGAACAGGAGCCGGTCTTCGGCCTTGCGGATCGCCTCGAGGTTGGCGCCGATCAGCTCGACCCCGAAGCGCTCGAGCGTGCCGTTCTCGGCCAGGGCCACCGCCAGGTTCAGGGCCGTCTGGCCGCCCATGGTCGGCAGCAGGGCATCGGGCCGCTCGATCTCGATCACCCGGGCCACCACCTCGGGGGTGAGGGGCTCCAGGTAGGTGCGATCGGCCAGGTCCGGGTCGGTCATGATCGAGGCCGGGTTGGAGTTCACCAGCACCACCTCGTAGCCATCGGCCCTCAGGGCCTTGCAGGCCTGGGTGCCGGAGTAATCGAACTCACAGGCCTGACCGATCACGATCGGCCCTGAACCCAGCAGCAGGATGCGCCTGAGATCCGTGCGGCGGGGCATGAAGTTTCACTGGCCAAAACAGGCTCAGCTTCTCACGGTGGGCGGTCTTCGTCCCAGTCCCGGCTCCGACCACACACCGGCGCGATCGCTAATCTGAGTGAATACCCCGCTTCACGGCACACCCGGACGTCACCAGCGATGAGCGAACTCCAGCGCCTGAAGGGGCTGCTTCCCCCGGAAATGCAGAGCTGGGTGTTCGTGGAAGCCTCGGCCTCGGTTGATCCGCCCCTGATCACGCTCGAGGAAATCGGCCGCGATGAAATCGAGATCCAGGTGGATCTGGAGAAATGGGACGCCCTGGCCCTCGATCACCGCAACCTGCTCTTCTGGCATGAGGTGGGCCGGGTCCAGAACGACGCCGTGCCCCGGGATGGCTGGGAGATGGCGGCCCTGGCCATCGGCCTGGGCGGCGCCATCGGTGAACTCTGGGTGCAGGACGGCCTGCTGCTGCTGATGGCGGTGGGCCTCTCCGGCTTCGCCGGCTACCGCCTCTATCTCAAGAACAATTCCGAGAAGCGCCTGCAGGATGCGGTGCAGGCCGATGAGCGGGCGATCGATCTGGCCTGCCGCTTCGGCTACAGCCTGCCCAATGCCTACAAGAGCCTGGGCGGCGCCCTCAAGGAGCTGGTGGAGCAGACCCGTAAGAAGCGCCGCCGCGCCTTCTACGAAGACCGGCTGGAGGCCCTGCGCAAGAGTGCCGGCAAAGCCCGGGCCGAAATGGCTCAGCAACAGGGCTCCCGCCAATCCGTGAGCAGTGAGAACGTCTATGGGTGATTCTGGTTTCTCGATGTCCGAATCCGCCGTGCCTGAATCCGCCCTGGTTGATCCGGAGCTCTCCGCCGCCCAGGTCCCGATCACCCGACACAGCCCCGAGCGGCTCAGAGCCGATGCCGACAGCCGCGCCCTGGCCCTGCTGGCGGCTGAAGCCTGCGATGACCGCAAGGCCGTGGACATCCGCCTGATCCGGGTCGACGAGGTGTCGTCGCTGACCGACTGGTTCGTGATCTGCAGCGGCCTCACCGATGTCCAGGTGCGGGCGATCGCCCGCTCGGTGGAAGACAGCCTGGAGCTGGAGGCCGGCCGGCTGCCGCTGCGGCGCGAAGGTCAGAGCGAAGGGCGCTGGGTGCTGCTCGATTACGGCGAGCTGATCGTGCATGTGCTCACGCCCCAGGAGCGCAGCTATTACGACCTCGAATCCTTCTGGGGACACGGGGCACAGGAGCGCTACATCAGCCCGCTGCAGCCCGGTGGCAGCGACCTGACGGCCAGCCCCGCCCAGAACGCGTGAACGCCGAAGCGGCCGCCGGTGATCCGGGCCAGGTGCAGGCCTCCATACCGTGCCCGGTGCCGCCGGAGCAGCGGCCCCTGCGCGAATACGAACAGCTGCTGCGCTCCTGGTTCTTCATCTGGCCATCGGGTCAGCCCCGCTCGCTGTTCAAGCCGTTGCTGATCAGCTGGCTGCTCGCCCTGGGGCCAACCCTGCTGGTGTCCAGCGGCAGCCTCAGCCTGCGCCACGATCCGCCGCGGCTGCTGCTGGCGGCGGCGGCGGCGGCCCTGTTGTTGCCCCTGTTTCTGCTGCTGCGCCAGTGGCTTGGCTGGAGCTATGTGCAGCGGCGGCTGGTGGCGATCGAGGTGGCCTACGAGGAATCCGGCTGGTACGACGGTCAGATCTGGCAGAAACCGGTGGCCTGGCGCCAACAGGATCTGCTGGTGGCCACCCACCAGGTGAAGCCGGTGTTGCAGCGCCTGCAGCGGGTGATCCTGCTCACGGTCGCTCTGCTGCTGGCCGGTACGGGACTCTGCCAGGCTTTCTGAGCCCGAACGGCGCCAGCTCCCGATTCCGCCATGGCCCAGACGACCTCCAGCTTCCCCGGCTCCGGCCGACTGGTGATTCCACCGCTGGAGGTGAGGCTCCTGCGCAATGGCATCGTCGAATCCCAGCACCGGGTGCATGCGGTGGTCTGCGACCAGCGCGGCCGCGTGCTGATGCGCTCCGGTGACGCCCAGCAGCTCAGCTTCATCCGCTCGGCGCTCAAGCCGTTCCAGGCCACGGTGTTCGTCAACAGTGGCGCCATGGAGAGGGGCGGCTGTGGTGATCGCGGCCTGGCGATCGCCTGTGCCTCCCACGCCGGTACCGCCGCCCATGCCCGCGAGGCCTTCCGCCTGCTCTGGGGGGCGGAACTGGACGCGGAGCGGCTGCAGTGTCCGATCCCCCCAGGCGGCCACAGCCCGCTGGAGCACAACTGCTCGGGCAAGCACGCCGCCTTTCTGGCCAGCTGCCGTCAGCTGCACTGGCCGCTGGAGAGCTATCTGCAAGTCGCTCACCCCCTGCAGCAGGAGGTGATCAAGCGGGTGGGAGAACTGCTGGGGCTGCCGGCGGCGGAGCTGGTCAGCGCCCGCGACGACTGCGGTGCCCCGACACTGCAGCTGCAGCTGGCCCAGATGGCGCTGCTGTACGCCCACCTGGGCGCCAGCGCCCAGCCGGATCTCGAACAGATCAGCCGGGCGATGCTGGCCCATCCGGCCCTGATCGCCGGCTCGGGGCGCTTTGACACCGAGCTGATGCGCCTCGGCCATGGCCAGGTGCTCAGCAAGGGTGGAGCCGAAGGCATTCAGTGCCTCAGCCGCATCGGTGAAGGCCTGGGGGTGGCGATCAAGGTGGAGGACGGTGCCAGCCGTGCCAAGCACGCTGTGGCCCTGCATCTGCTCGAGCAGCTGGACTGGCTCACCCCCGCCAGCCTCGAGGAGCTGCGAGCGCACCATCTCAGGCCCGCCGACCATCTGCGCCTCGATGTGATCGGTGAACTGCGCTTCACCTGAGACGACGCGGGTAGCCCCCCCGCCAAGGGGGGGGTGAAGGCCGGCTGGTCCAGTAAGCAGGTCGACGCGGGGTAGAGCAGTCTGGTAGCTCGTCGGGCTCATAACCCGAAGGTCGCGAGTTCAAATCTCGCCCCCGCCACCAACTCCAAAGCCTCTCAATTCTGAGAGTCGCAGGCAACCCTCAGGTGAACAACCTGGGGGTTTTCTGTTGCTGGCCAGCGGCGGACTGGGCTGATCCAGGCGCCGGATCAGGGCCAGTCCAAGCCGGCGATGCCGATATGGATGTGGACGCTGCTCCAGCGTCGCGAGCGTGAGTCGCCACCGTGCGGCTCAGCCGCCCGCTGGCTGGCTGCTGCTGCTGTCCAGGTGCCTGGCTGGGGCCGGCAACTGGGTGCTCACCAGAGCGGCGGCGGCCACCAGCAGCGCCGAGGTCCAGAGGCAGGCCTGCAGGCCGCCCAACAGGAACATGCCACCCGAGAGCAAGGTGCCCACAAGCCGGCCGGCGGCATTGGCCATGTAATAGAAGCCGACGTTGAGGCTCACCGATTCGGCATCGGTGTAGGCCAGGATCATGTAACTGTGAATCGAGGAATTGATGGCGAACACCACCCCGAACACCGCCAGACCCCCCACCACCGCCACACCGGGCTGGGCCACCTGACGCCAGAGCGCCAGGGCGATCAGGGCGGGGATGGCGGTGAGCACGGCGCTCCAGAATTGCACCGCCGCCACACCGGGCGGAGCGCTCTGGCCCCAGGCGCGCCGCAATGCCGGCGCTGAGGCCTGCACGATGCCGTAGCCGATCACCCACAGGCCCAGGGCGCCGCCCACCTCCCAGAACCTCCAGCCCAGGGCGGCCTCGAGAAACACCGGCAGGGCCACCACGAACCAGACATCGCGGGCGCCGAACAGAAAGAAGCGCGCCAGCGACAAGACATTGATGCCGCGGCTCCTGGTGAACAGGGCGCTGAAGGAGGGTTTCTGTTTCATGCGGCCCATGTCGGCGGGCAGCACCAGGGTGCAGCAGAAGGCCAACAGCAGGCCGGCGGCCATCAACGCCACGGCGGCGTTGAAGCCGATCGTGGCCAGCAGCACACCACCGAGGAAGAAGCCCACCCCCTTGAGGGCGTTCTTGGAGCCGGTGAGCATCGCCACCCAGCGGAACAATTGCTGTTCGCCCTGCTGGTGGTTGGCCGGCGTTTCCGGCACCACGGTTTTGATGGCGCTTTTGGCGCTCATCTTGTTGAGGTCCTTGGCGATGCCGCTGATCGCCTGGGCCGCCATCACGTAGGCCACGCTCCACCACTTCGGCCAGGAATCGGCCACGGGGATCAGCATCAACAGGGCCGCCACCTGCAGCAACGTGCCCGTCCAGAGCGTGAGCCGCAGCCCGAAGCGCCCCCCGAGCCAGCCGCCGTAGAGATTGGTGAGGATGCCGAAGAATTCGTAGAACAGAAACAGCAGGGCTATTTCGAGGGTGCTGTAGCCGAGTGCATGAAAGTGGAACACCACCAGCATCCGCAACGCCCCATCGGTGAGGGTGAAGGCCCAGTAGTTGGCCGTGACGATGGCGTACTGCTGCAGGGCGGAGAGCGTTCGGCGCGCTGGCTGTGCCCCTGGTGCCTGATCAGGATGGCCTGGATCTGAACTGCCTTGGGCTGCAGTGATTTGATCTGAATGGTCTTGATCTGAGTGGCCTTGATCTGAATGGCTTGGATGAAACCCGTGTTCTGCAGGCATCGTGCTGCCTCAGCGCTCCTCAAGCAGAGCCACGTGGCTCACCAGATCCGCCAGGCGGCAGCTGTAGCCCCACTCGTTGTCGTACCAGGCATAGACCTTGAGCTGGGTGCCGTTGATCACCATCGTCGAGAGGCCATCGACGATGGCGCTGCGAGCGTCGTTGACGTAGTCCACCGACACCAGCGGCCGGGTTTCGTAGCCGAGGATTCCTGCCAGGTCGCCGTTGGCGGCGGCTTCAAAGGCGCCATTCACCTCTTCGACGCTGACCCTGCGCTCCAGTTCGAACACCGCATCGGTGAGCGAGGCGTTCAGCAGCGGCACCCGCACGGCATGGCCATTCAGCTTGCCTTGCAGCTCCGGGAAGATCAGGCCGATCGCCCTGGCCGAGCCGGTGCTGGTGGGGATCAGGCTCTGCAGGCAGGAGCGGGAGCGGCGCAGGTCGGATTTCAAGGCATCCACCACCACCTGGGTGTTGGTGACGTCGTGGAGCGTCGTGATCGCGCCGTGGCGAATGCCAAAGCTTTCGTGCACCACCTTGACCACCGGCGCCAGGCAATTGGTGGTGCAGGAGGCAGCCGTCAGCAGCCGGTGGCGATCGGGGTCATAGAGCTGGTGGTTGATGCCGAAGACCACATTCAGAGCCTCCTCGCCGGCAATCTGTCCCTGCACCGGGCAGGCCACGATCACGCGCCGCAGGCCCACACGGTCGAAGTAGGGCTGCAGGGTTGATGGGGTCTTGAACTTGCCGCTGCATTCGAGCACCATCTCCACACCGGCCTGGCGCCAGGGCACGGCGGTGGGGTCCGTCTCCTGGCTGTAGCTGATGGGCGTGCTGCCGACAGAAAAGCCACGGTTGTCGGCCTGAACCGCCTGTTGCCAGCGGCCATGCACGGAATCGAAGGCCAGCAGATGGGCGGCGGTGGCGGCATCACCGCCGGGGTCATTGACGTGAACCAGTTCGTAGCCCCCGGCTGCCGCGGAGCGGTTGCCCGGCCGCTCCCAGAGCGCTCGGAACACCAGGCGGCCGATGCGCCCAAAGCCGTTGATGCCGATCTTCATTGCAGGATGGCCGAGGCCGCCGCATCGCCGACTCAAAATAGATCAATGAGAGTTGATGGATCAACCGCCCTGACCGGCGGTGGTGTTCTGGAGCACCGACTGCAACGTGACCAGGCCCGCGCCTTGCTCAAGGCCCTCGCCGATCCCCTGCGCCTACGGGTGATCGAGGCCCTCAGCGGCGGCGAGCGCTGCGTCTGCGAGCTCACCGATCTGCTGGGCCTGGCCCAGTCGAAGCTCTCCTTTCATCTCAAGGTGATGAAGGAGGCCGGCCTGCTGGAGGCCCGCGAGGAGGGCCGCTGGACTTACTACCGCCTGCGGGCTGAGGCGATCGGCGAGCTGCAGAGCTGGCTGGGGGACCTGGCCGCCGGCTGCGGCAGGCCCGCCTCGCCCTGTGGCTGATCGGGGCCTGCCTGAGCAGCGGTTGAGCCGGAACTGCCGATAGCGTGCCGCCAGCCAAATCGCCCCGACGCCGTGGATGCCGCCAGCCTCAAGGACCTGTTCACCAAGCCCTACGGCGCGCCGGCACCGACTGAGGCCCAGTGGCGGGCGGCCTATGCCGAGGATGTGCACTTTCAGGACCCCACCCAGGAGCACAGTGGTCTGGCGGCCTACATCAAGGCCCAGGAGGGTCTGCTGCAGCGCTGCGATGGCGTCTATCTGACGCCGGCGGCAATCGCGATCGAAGGCAGGACAGCCTTTGTGGAGTGGGAGATGGGCATGAAGATCAAGGGTCTGCTGTTCATCTATCCGGGCACGACTCGCCTGAAGTTCAACGAGGACGGCAAGATCAGCGACCATCGCGACTATTTCGATTTCGTCGGCCCCACCTTTGCGCCCGTGCCGGTGGTGGGTGGATTCGTGCGCTGGCTCTACGGCCGCTTCGTGGGCTGAGTGGCGTCTACCGTTGAAGCTCAATTCAAGCTCAGTTGAAGCACAGCTTGCCTTTCGCCTTGTCGCAACGGGCCGAGCGTTCGCGTATGCCGGTGGTTTCGTTGTCGTCCAGCCGGGATGCGGCCATGGCGCCGTTCCCAGGCCCGGATGTCGCCGCCGCTTCGATCAGGGGGATTGGCTGGATCAGGCTGGGGATGGCTGCAGATCCGGCGATGCAGGCGCAAGCCAGATCACGCTCAGCGCTTAGGGTTGCAGACATCGATGAGGTAATCGTTTGCATCCGGATTCCCTCTCCCCCCTGGCGGCCAACACGGTCAAGCTGCCGGAAGCCGGTTGGATCGGCGACGTGCTGGGGACCACCATTGCCAGCCTCGAGATCCAGCCGATGGGACCGAGCCGGGGCTTCCAGTCCACCACCTGGAAGCTGCATCTCACCTGCGAGCCCGCCGGCAGTGGTCCCGCCACGGTGGTGCTCAAGAGTGAGACCTCGAATCAGGCCTTCAATGAGCTCAGCCGGCTTCACAATGCCTTTGGCCGTGAAGTCGGCGTCTATACCCACTGTGTGCCGCGACTGAAGGATCACCAACCGATCATCTATGCCAGTCAGGGCAGTGAGCCGTGCTGGTTGCTGATGGAGGATCTGACCCACCTGCGCGCCGGCGATCAGCTGCTGGGGCTCTCGCATGCCGAGACGCTGAGGAGCCTGCAGCGGCTGGCTGCCCTGCAGGCGGAGTTCTGGATGGATCCCCATCTCGAGCAACAGTCGTGGCTGCCGCTGCACAGCTTCTGGTTTCAGAATCCCAGAGCTGATCTGGTGGAGTCGTTTTTCCAGACCTACAGCGTTCGTTTCGGCCCCAGGGTCACCCAGCTGGTGCGAGCGGTGCTGGAGCAGGGGGAGGCCCTTGATGCGGCCCTCGCGCTACGCCCCTGGACGCTGGTGCATGGCGATCTGCGCGCCGACAACCTGCTGTTCGACGGTCCGGAAGCCGAGCCGGAGGCCATCATTCTGGACTGGTCCTGGGCCTGCCGCAGCCTGGGCAGCATCGACCTGGCCTTCCTGATCGGCGGCAGTGAGCCGGTGGCCCAGCGGCGCGGTTGCCATGCGGAACTGCTGGGCGCCTGGCATCAGGAGTTGGTCGCACGGGGAGTACGCGATTACCCGTTGGCAGAGGCGCATCGCGATCAGCAATTGGCCGCCCTGCGCTGCATCACCGCGGGTGTGGCCATGCACGGCTTCATGCAGGACCCCGACACCACGATCCGCACAGCCCTGTTCATGGATCAGGCCATCCAACGCCATGCCGCCCTGGCGGAAGAACTGGCGGCCTGGGAAGCGCTGCCGGATTCCAGTGGCTTCAGTTCCTGACTTGCCTCGTCGGGATGAGCTCCTGGTTGGGTTGATCATCGGGAGCCGATGAGCTCTTGCGGTTCTTCCATGGACTTGTGGTCGCTGATCTTGCGAGGGTTGACGAGTCCTCCGCGACGTGTTTCCCGCTGGTCAGATCAGGGAGATTTCAGGGTATCCCGCTGGACATGCTGCCGGTCTGGATCGTCCATCCAGCCCTTCATCCATGGGCTTCGCTGTATCGAATCCGAATCGGAGATCATCCAAGCAAGCGATGGGTCACTGCTGCGATCGACGTCGTGAGGGCCTTGCCG
This sequence comes from Bordetella parapertussis, assembly GCA_943324725.2. Taxonomy (GTDB): domain Bacteria; phylum Cyanobacteriota; class Cyanobacteriia; order PCC-6307; family Cyanobiaceae; genus Cyanobium. Next base: position 10,290 of record CALPMR020000015.1, read on the forward strand.
TTGCCGATCAGATCAGCACGATCTCCGCTGGGCTCAAGTTGCCGATCAGCCACCAGAGCAGCCTGGATGGACCGCCTTGTAACAGGCCCAGGCCACCAACGCCCTCATCCGAAGCATGCTTGGCGCAGCGCTGTCCCGACTTGCGCCCTCAACCTTCGCCCAGGGGTGCCGCCTCCAGTCTCGATCCCCAGAGCTTCGTTCCACCCTCTTGTTGCTGTCGCCATGTCCGAGCTGCCTGCAGGCGCGCCCCAGTCGGCGGCCGAAGCCACGATTCTCGCCAGGTTGTCGCTGCTCGATCGCTTCCTGCCGCTGTGGATTTTGCTGGCGATGGCCACCGGCCTGCTGCTGGGACGCCACTTTCCCTGGCTGCAGGGGGCTCTCGATGCGGTGAAGCTGGGGCAGACCTCCCTGCCGATCGCCCTGGGCTTGCTGTTGATGATGGTGCCGGTCCTCGCCAAGGTCCGCTACGAGGAGTTGGGCCGCGGCCTCAAGCGTGGTGGCCTGCTGCCCCTCTGTCTGCTGCTGGTGTGGGGCGTGGGGCCGCTGCTGATGTTCAGCCTCGCCTGGTTGTGCCTGGCCGATCAGCCGGAGCTGCGCACGGGTGTGATTCTGATCGGCATCGCCCCCTGCATCGCCATGGTGCTGATCTGGATCGACCTGGCCGCAGGTGACCGGGAATCCGCTGCCCTGCTGGTGGCGATCAACGCGATTCTGCAGGTACTGGGTTATGCATTGTTGGCCAATCTCTATCTGCAACAGTTGCCGCGCTGGTTGGGTCTGCAGGGGCAGATTGTCAGTTTCTCTACTGCGGAAATCGGCAAAGCGGTGCTGATTTTTCTTGGTATTCCCCTGGTGCTGGGTTACCTGATCCGCCGCATCGGCCTGCGCCTCAAGGGACGGCGCTGGTATGAGCAACGTTTTCTGCCGCGCCTGAGCCCCTGGTCTCTGGTTGGCCTGTTGTTCACGATCGTGGTGATGTTCGCCCTGCAGGGGGAGGTGATCACCTCGACACCGCTGTTGGTGTTGCGGGTGGCGCTGCCCCTGCTGCTCTATTTCGCCGTGATGTGGGGCCTGGCCTTCAGCCTCGGTCAGCGCAGCGGTCTCGCCTACGGCCAGTGCGCCACCCTGGCCTTCACGGCGGCCGGCAACAACTTCGAGCTCGCCATCGCCGTCAGCGTCAGTGTCTGGGGTGTCACCTCCGGTCAGGCCCTGGCGGGGGTGATCGGTCCACTGATTGAGGTGCCGGTGCTGGTGGCCCTGGTCTACGTGTCGCTGTGGCTGCGGCGGCGGCTGTTCCCCGGCATCGGCCCAGCCTGCACCGGCCCAGCCGGAGCCGACCCAGCCGGAGCCGACCCAGCCGGAGCCGGCCCAGCCGGTGCAGGCGGCGGCAGGAGGCTCGACACTTGAGCCGTGGATGCCGGGAGTGCAAGCGATGCGAGGGCTGAAGAGCCGGGGAGCCCTGCGGAGCCCAGCGACTGGAGAACCGGTGCGCATGCAGGCCGGCATCCTGTCGGCGGCCACTGAGATGAGCTGGCAGCGCCTCTGGCGCGAGCCCTATCACCTGATGCTGGCGGTGCCCTGGCCGCTGTTCTACACGTTGTTGTGCCTGGCTTACCTGGCGATCAATGGCCTGTTCACAGCGCTGTATCTGCTGGATCCAGGTGGCATCAGTGGCTCGATCGGGGGTCGTGCCAACCCTGTTGAGGCCTTTTTCTTCAGCGTCCAGACCCTCGGTTCGATCGGGTACGGCGTCCTGCATCCCACCAGTCTGGTGGTGAACCTGCTGGTCACGGCCGAATCGCTGACGGGGCTGATCTTCGTCGCCATGTCCACGGGGCTGGTGTTTGCCCGCTTTTCGCGCAGCACCGCCAGGATCCGCTTCTCTGAACGGGCGGTGGTCCATCCCTATAACGGCGTCCCCACCTTGACCTTCCGGCTCGCCAACGAACGCCGCAACACGATTCTGGATGCCCATCTGAAGGTGGTTCTGGCGATTGATGAGCACAGCAGCGAGGGCCACACGATGCGGCGCCTGTTGCCCCTGGCCCTGATGCGTGACGAAGGGATCGCCTTTCTGCTCACCTGGACGGCCATGCATCCGATCGATGCCGACAGCCCCCTGCAGCAGCTGGGCCCGGCAGAACTGGCTGCCGCCAACGGCGAGATCGTGGTGGCCTTCAGTGGCATCGATGCCACCCTCGAGCGTCCGATCCACGCCCGCACCAGCTACTCGGCGGCCCAGCTCGTCTATGGAGCCTGCTTTGTGGACTTGCTGGACACGCGGCAACCGCAGCCAGTGATCGACTTCTCGCGCTTCAACCAGCTCCGCCCCTGCCCGCTGAGCGAGGCCAACGAGCGCCGCTGACCAGGCCATCAAGGACAGGGATGGTTTCGCTCACCATCGGTTGGCCGAGCTGGAGCCGGTCTGCCGGGTGACGGGGCTGGCAGGGCTCAAGGCTGATCACCGGGCAGGAAGCGCCGGATGAACGCCGCCAGCCCCATCGGCCCGCAGCGGAGATTCCAGCCGTCGCCCCCCGGGATCCGCCGCCAGCACTGCACCTGCACATCGGCATCAGTGCCGGGGAGCAGCTGCACCAGGTAGCGGTAGTCGGCATCAGCGGCCTGTTGTGGGCAGGCCAGCGGTTCCGCCTTGGCCTGGGTGCTCAGGAAGGCGGACAGGAAGCCGGAAGCTTCAGCGTCGGCGCGCAGAGTTGTGGCGAACCGCCAGGCGGCACCGGTGGGATAGCCGTCATGGTGGAGGTAGAGATGCAGCGCCGGGGCGCCAGGAAAGCCGGAGAAGGTATAGACGGCACGGGTGGACAAGGGATCGATGCGGCTGCTCTTACCAGTGCCACCGGTGTCTCAAGGTCACATGGGCTCACTCCCATTCCGCACACAAAACACAAAACAAAGCACACAGCCGTGCCGCTTGAGCCAGCACCACTTTCACCTCCGTCTCCTGCCGCTCGGGCGGGTGGATGTGTTTGTTGAGGAGGCATTTCATCCTCCACGCTGATCCTGGTGTAGGCACCGTCGCGCAAGGTTCAGTCGATGGTCAGACTTTTTCAGCCTTCAAGGGGCCGCCCTGGCGAAAAGGAGGGCTACATCTGTCTTGCCCAGTCTCGTGGCGGGGAATGACAGACATGAAACCAATTGATTTGAGCCGATTTGATTTGAGCTGCCTTGAGTTGAGCCGCCTTGAGTTGAGCTGGCTTGAGCAAAGCTTGCCAAGCGTTCAAGATCAGCGGCCGAGGGCAAGGATGTGGGCTGCTGTCCACGTTGGGCAACTCCCGGCCGCTGCATCCTGAGCTCAGGCCTTGGGCATCGCGCTCAAGCGACTGACTTCACCTGAGCGCTTCCCAGCTCTGGTTTTGAACTCAGCCGTCCATCGCCTTCAGCATGTGGTCCATCGCAAGGGCGTGTTCGCACTGCGGGCTGAACAGAATGACCTCGGAGTCTTTGACCGAACGCACGCTGTGTCCGGGCGGCCAGTAAAAAAGGTCGTTCTCTCTGCAGATATCGACCTTGCCGTCGGTGTAGGTCACCACGAGTTCCCCGGAGATCATGTAGCCCCAGTGCGGTGCGTGGCAGGCGTCGTCCTTGAGACCCTTCAGGAGCGGTGCAATGTCTGTGCCGGCACCGAGGGAGAAGTATTCACCTCCCATCTTGCCGAAACCGGTGGCGTCACCGAAGTCGGTGGCGACACGTGCAACGGCACCGGGGACGTTGATCTTGGCGGGAATCTGATCTTTGGCGATGCGCATGACAAAGAGTTTGCATTGAAATGACTTATGAAATCCAGCCCGATGTGGGACTTCAGTGTCGCCAACCAGGGCTTTGTGGCCTGGACTGTCTGATGGGCAGTGTTCAGATTGTCATTGGGCTGTTCCGTGAACTGGGCCGCATTGGTTTGTCCTTTGTGTGAATCAAAGCCAGAGCGGCTGCGGCGTGGAACCCGGGCCCGGCTGCAGCATGCATTATTGAGATGGGACTATATTTTATCGCCATAGATCCAGGGCCTGCTGGCCATGGGCTGATGCAGATCGGTATCTGATCAACCTCATGCGCCGCTCCCATGGCCGGTGTGAGATGGGCTCGTGGGCAACGTTTTCAGTTGGCTCCAGCGCTATGGCGGCAGAGGTCTCTGTCTTGATGCTCAGGTGTTGGCTGCGGCATCCGTTACCTTCCCCCAGGCTGAAATCACGCTTGAATCATTGAGGCGTGATCGATGTTTTTCGTCCATGATCGTGGTTGTGAGACCTCGTCCCTGTCCCTGATCGGGTGGGCCCGTATCGATGCCCTTCAGGCTGCTCCACGCTCGAGATCAGCGGCGGACTGGCGCCCGGGCGGAGCTGAGTTGCCCCTTGCCGGAGGCTGAAACTGATGCCGATCGTCGTTGGTCGAGGCTTGACCTGCTGCAGGGCAGCCATGGTCCCTTTGACGGTTTGCCTCTGGGCCCGTGGTGTCCAGCCCCTTGGGAAATCATGGCGCTGGCTGTCCTCCGCTGCCCCTGCCGTCATGAGCCCGATGCGCCGTCGCCTAGCCGAGCTTGGCCATCAACGCACGCCCTGACCACTCTTTCTGGCGGCACTGGGGAGCTTCTATCTGGTGGAGGTGCTGATCTTCAGCCTCCTCTTGCAACTGGATCCCGGCAGTCTGGCCGGGCAGGCGCCGATCGGGATGCCGGCCAGCCTGGCCTTTGCCATGCAGAACATCTTCATCGCCAGTCTCAGTGCCATTGAGGTCACCTCGCCGTTCTGCTTCGTCTTCGGCACCCTGGAGTTGCTGATTGGTGTGCTGACCACGGCGATCGTCACCGGCCTGGTGTTTCTGTGTTTGATGCAGGTGGATGCGCCGTTGCGCTTCAGCCGGGTGCTCTACCTGAGCGCCCGCGATCAGGGCCTTCTGCACTGTCGTTTCGTTACGGATGATTGTAGTTACTGGCTGAATGTGTCCTACTCGCTGTTCTGCTTCGTCGATGAGCCCGATCGGGCGCCTGGGCCTTGTGGGCCTGCGTCGCGGCCATGGGGCCCTGCTGGCTCTGGTTGCAGGCAGCGATGAGGTGACAGGAGCGCCGTTGCTGCAGCTGCAGCACTTCGACCTCGATGACCTGCGGCCGGACTGTGTCTTCGAAGACCTGGTCGTTGAGGACTGCCGGGGCCTTCGCCGTATCGAGGCCAGCGCCATCGATCGGATCCGGCCGATCCAGCCGGCGGCCTGATCGCCAACAGTTGGATCAGGGGCCGCCGCAACCAAGGCGGTGAGCGGAGTTGTCGGCTGCGTCACCTGCACCGCTGCCTACAGTTCGGATCCCCTTGTCAGGTCGGCATGAAACCGTTGCCGCAACCCGAGGCGCTGCGGCAATCGCCGTCCTTCGGCCTGGCCGATCTGGCCGTGATCCTGGGGGTGTTGACGCTGCTGACCCTGATCGCCCATGTGGGCTCCGGGGCGATGGTCAGCTTCCGGCCGCCGGAGCTGAGCCCCACCATCTCGCTCGATCCCCGCAACCTGCCCGAATATGCCGGCCGCTCGAGCCTGCGCATGTTCATCGCCCTGGGGGCCTCGATGCTGTTCACCCTCGTCTACGGCTCGCTGGCGGCCCATAACCGCCGGGCCGAGCGGGTGCTGGTGCCCCTGCTCGACATCCTCCAGTCGGTGCCGGTGCTGGGCTTCCTTTCGATCACGGTGACCGGCTTCATCGCCCTGTTCCCGGGCAGCCTGCTGGGGCTGGAGGCGGCGTCGATCTTTGCGATCTTCACCAGCCAGGTCTGGAACATGACCTTCTCCTTTTATCAGTCGCTGCGCACGGTTCCCAAGGAACTCACCGAGGCCGCCAGCCTCTACCAGCTCTCGCGCTGGCAGCGCTTCAGCCGGCTGGAGCTGCCCAGTGCCGCGATTCCATTGCTCTGGAACGCGATGATGAGTTTCGGCGGCGGCTGGTTCTTCGTGGCCGCCAGCGAGGCGATCAGCGTTCTCAACCACGACTACACCCTGCCGGGGATCGGCTCCTACGTCGCCGCCGCCGTCAGCGCCCAGGATCTGCCGGCTCTGGGCTGGGCGATTCTCACCATGGCGGTGGTGATCCTGCTGGTCGATCAGCTGTTCTGGCGGCCGCTGGTCGCCTGGTCCGATCGCTTCCGGCTGGAGCAGAGCGGCTCCGGCGATGCCCCCGAATCCTGGGTGTTCGACCTGCTCACCACGGCGCGGGTGCCGCGGCTGCTGGGTACGGCGCTCACCCCCCTGGCCGATCGCCTCGATCGACTGATGTCCGGTCTGCTCGGCAGCAGCCAGGACAGCGATGACGAGCTTCTCGTCGTGCGCGGTGATCGCTTGTTCAATCTCGGCCTGCTGGGGCTGATCGCCGGGCTGGTCAGCCTGCTGGTCCACTTCGTGCTGGTGCGGGTGGGGATCGCCGAGGTGATCACCGCGTTCTGGCTGGGGGTGCACACCCTGGGCCGGGTGACGATTCTGTTGCTGCTGGCCACCCTGATCTGGACGCCGATCGGCGTGATGATCGGCTTTCAGCCCAAGCTGGCGCGGCTGTTGCAGCCGCTGGTGCAGTTTCTGGCCTCCTTCCCGGCCAACTTCGTCTTCCCCTTCGCCACCGTCTTCTTCATCCGCGCCCACATCAGCCTCGACTGGGGCTCGATTCTGCTGATGGCGCTCGGCTCCCAGTGGTACATCCTGTTCAACTCGATCGCCGGTGCCCAGACGATTCCCTCCGATTTGCGCGAAATGGCCGATGACGTCGGCCTGCATGGCAGCCAGCGCTGGCGCAAGTTGATCATCCCCGGCATCTTTTCGGCCTGGGTCACCGGCGGCGTCACCGCCTGCGGCGGCGCCTGGAACGCCAGCATCGTCTCGGAGGTGGTCAGCTGGGGTGGCAGCACCTTGAAGGCCAATGGTCTCGGGGCCTACATCGCCGAAGCCACCACCCAAGGCGACTGGCCCCGCATTGCCCTGGGCATCGGGATGATGAGCTTGTTTGTTGTCGGCATCAACCGCCTGGTCTGGCGGCGCCTCTACGGCCTGGCGGAACGCCGCTATCACCTCTGAATTGTGCTGGCCTCGGCCTTGTTTCTGACTCCCTTTCGTTCGCTCCCAGCAGCCCCTCCGGCCATGGCCCTGATCACCGTTGAGAACGTCTCCAAGCGCTTCCCGCTGCCGGATGGCAAGGGCGAGTTCACGGTGCTGGGCGATGTCAGCCTGGCGGTGAATGCCGGCGAGGTGGTGGCCCTGCTGGGCCGCAGTGGCAGCGGTAAGAGCACCCTGCTGCGGATCATGTCGGGCCTGATTCGCCCCAGCCAGGGAGTGGTGTGCAGCAACGGCCAGCCGCTGCGTGGCGCCAACCCCAACCTGGCGATGGTGTTCCAGAGCTTTGCACTGCTGCCCTGGCTGACGGTGCAGGACAACGTTGAACTGGGCCTGGCGGCCCGCCATGTGCCGCGCCAGCAGCGGCGCGAGCGGGCCCTCAAGGCGATCGACATCGTCGGCCTCGACGGCTTCGAGAACGCCTACCCGAAGGAACTCTCCGGCGGCATGAAGCAACGGGTGGGCTTCGCCCGCGCCTTTGTGCTCGAGCCGGAGGTGCTGTTCATGGATGAACCGTTCAGCGCCCTCGATGTGCTCACCGCCGAAAATCTGCGCGGTGAAATTGACGATCTCTGGAATGCGGGCACGTTTCCCTCCAAGAGCATCCTGATCGTCACCCATAACATCGAGGAGGCTGTCTATCTCGCCGATCGCGTGGTGATTCTGGGCTCCAAACCCGGCCGCATCCGTGGTGAGCTGGCGGTGAATCTGCCCCGCCCGCACGATCGCAGCCATCCGCGCTTCAAGGCGCTGGTTGATTACATCTATTCGGTCATGACCAATCCCGACATCGAGGTCAGCGGCGAAGTGGCCGGCCGCGAAACACCCGCCAACGCTCAGCGCCACACGATCTCACCCTTTGCCAAGGCCCTGCCCCACGTGCGTGTCGGGGGGATCAGCGGCCTGCTGGAGCTGATCGTCGAGAAGGGGAAAGGCCTCGACGACATCCCACTGCTGGCCCAGCGCCTGCAGCTGGAGGTGGATGATCTGCTGCCCCTGCTCGATGCGGCCGTGATGCTGGGCTTTGCCGAGGTCACCGATGGCGATGTGCGGCTCACGCCGATCGGCAGTGACTTCGCCACCACCACGATTCAACGCAGCAAGGATCTGTTCCGCCAGCAGGCCCTGGGCCGGATTCCGGTGTTGAGCAGCATCGTGCACACCCTGCAGGAGAAGGAGAATCAGGCGATGCGTGCCGATTTCTTCCTCGGCATCTGGGATGACTACTTCCCTCGCGAGGAGGCGGAACGCCAGCTGGCCACGGCCGTGGACTGGGGCCGTTACGGCGAACTGTTCGAATACGACGCCAGCGAAGGGCGCTTCCATCTGGCCCGCTGAGGGTGGCCGTGGCAGCTGCCGGCCCCGCCTTGCCCCTGAGCCGCCGGACGGGTCCGAGGCGATCAACCGGGCTTGCCGACTTCTGATCGACGATCGAACTGGCGGAAACCCGCAGCCAGCTGGCCCTGATCGGTGAAGATCTGGCCAGCCTGCCGGTGCCGGGCCCGGGCCGGGAGCGGGAGTTGCAGAAGAGCCGCCGTGATTTCCGTAGCGCCCATCTGCTGGTGGAGTGGTTCACCGACCGTGATCAGGACGCGGTCGCCCGCCTGGGAGACATCCGCCGCATGGGTCGCTTACCGGCGGAGAGCGCCGTTCAGTCCACCCAATGGCAGCAGGGAGCGGGCTGGATCGCCCTGGTGATCGCCGGCAGTTCAGAAAAAGCCTGGGGCCCCCTGGCGGCCATGGCGGCGAATGCCGAGATGGGACTGGTCGAAACCCAGCTGCACGAGCGCTCCCAGCGCCGCCGTTTTGAGGCGATTGCCAGTGCCAGCGAGCAGATGCAGCAACTGGTCGATGATCTGTTGTTGCTGGCGAAGAATGGCGAGAACCGGCTGGGGCGCGCCGAGCCGTTGGATCTGTCCGAACTGCTGGAACAGGAACTGGACCTGCAGCAGGATCTGTTCAGCCAGAAGCAGTTGAAACTGGTCGCCGAGATCGCCCCAGGGATCAGGATCTACGGCTACGGCCCACTGCTGCATCGCCTGGTGCGCAACCTGCTCGACAATGCCCGCCGTTACACCGAGCCAGGTGGGCTGGTTCGGGTCAGCGCCCAGCGGCGCGGCCGCCTGGCACACATCGCGGTGCTCGATAGCGGCATTGGCCTGAATCCCGATCAGCAGGCCAGGGTCTTCGATCGCTTCTGGCGGGCCCGCCAGGACCGCAGTGACGGTGGTTCAGGTCTGGGACTGGCCAATGCCGCCCGCATCTGCAGCCTGCACGGTGGTCGCATCCAGCTGAACAGTGAACCGGGAACAGGCAGTTGCTTTGAGGTGGATCTGCCGGCTTTGCCGGCTTCCGTTGCCACGATCGTCAATCCAGCCTGAAGCTGAGCGACGGGCTCAGACGCCGCAATCTTTACCCCAGCGCTGATAGCAGAGGCCGTCATCGCGGCAATCCACACGCTTGAGGGGATGCTGAAACTTCTCGTGGAGAGCATCTTGAACGATCACCGAGGGGGCTTCCCCCTGGAACTCCTTGCTGACCTTGCAGGCCGCTGCGGCAACACTGGCGCCAGGCAGCAGCAGGGGGGCGAGCACAAGGCCAGACAGCAGCGACTTCACCAACAGGTTGATCGGTTTCACCAGAAAGGGATTGAACATGGTTTCAACAATATAAGCCAGACTGCCGCCAGCCGCGATCGAGCCAGGACAAGTTCGCAGGGGCAAGTCAGCAGCTGGTGGAGTTGCTGAGAAGCATTTTCTGCCCGGCAGTTGCTCCGAAACCACAATCCCTTTCAACCAGCCTTTACTTCGGCTGTCTGAGACTGGAGCCTGGCAGCTGGCTCCAGTCTCAGCTGGGATTTCAGTTCACAGAGATGGCGATGCCGCACCCATCAACATGGGAGAGGTCATTGCATCCCGGCGTGATCCAGGGTGATGCTCACAGCGAGCCATCCTGCGCCATGGCTTCAGGCATTTTTGACCGGACGGCGACGGGTGCGGAACCACATCAGCAGGCCAGTGACGATCAGCAACAGCAAGCAGAACCCGAGCACGTAGGCATAGTAAGGCTGCAGATTGATCGGGCCGAAATGGCCGCTGTGAATCTGAATCAGCCAATCGGCTTCAATCCCCTTTTCATCCAGGATGCTGAAGATCACACCGGTGATGGCTGTGAGCATCAAGGGCAGGGCGGCAATCGGCACGATGGCGCGGTGGGCACTGCGGGACGATTTGAACATAAGAGCTGGGGGTGAGGAGAATCGGGGTTGGGCTGTACTCAATCAGGGCTGATCACAGATTTCTGCCTGGAGAAGGTCGCGTTCTGAGCGACCCGATCAGATCCGCTGGCTTGACTTTTTGGCTGGCGCTGTTGGCTTGAGCCACGGATCTGAGCCTGGATCTGAGATCGGGGTCGAAGCTGTGGTTACAGCGTGGGAGTGGCTCTTGCAGCGGTGGCTTGGCATCTGACCCTGGGAAATGGGCCTAGAACTTGAAGGTGGACTTGACCAGGGCGCCGAGGTTGTCGAAGGATTGTCCCGACGGGGTGAACTGACCTGCAGGGCGGCTCAGGTAGAAGATCGCCGGTGTGACGGCGATGTGGTCGGTGGCCTGGATCTTGTACCAGAGTTCAAAGGCATAGTTGCCGTCATTGGGGGTCTGACCACCGGTGAGTCCGGTGGCGAACACCGGCTGGCCCAGAGCCAGGCCGAGGCTGTTGGCCTCAGCAAAGGCGTTTTGCCATTGCAGGCCCACGTACCAGGACTGACTGTCCTTGAGGCTGCCGCTGGGTACGGGCTGGTTGTAGTCGTAGGCGTTGTAGCCCCAGCCGGCACTGATCGAGGGGAACCAGCCGCTGACCTGAGGCTGCCAGTAGCCACTGAGGGCGAAGGCGTTGAGATGGCCGGCGCCGGTGCTGGCCCAGTCACCGGCAGCAAAGGGGGTGGTGCCTGGGATTTCGGTGTTTTGTTGCACATAGCTGTAGAGACCGGCTAGAGCCCAGTTTTCCCGGGCATAAGCCAGCTGCACCGTACCGGCTGCCTGGGAGTTGGCATTGCCGATCCCGCCCAGATTGGGGTTGCCGACATCCCCCAGTGCCGCCACATAGTTGGCGGAGACGCTCCAGGCGTTGGACTTCCACCAGAGGCCGGCACCGGGACCGAGATTGTGGTTATAGGCAGCGGGGGCGCCGTTATAGGTGAAGAGATCGAGGATGGTGTCGTCGGGATAGGCACTGGGCGAAACCGCCAGCATGTCCTCCTGGCCGACCCGGCCGCCGAAGGTGGCCACCCATTGCGAGCCGATCGGGAATTGATAGAAGATCTTGTCGATCGCCACGACGTCGCCGCAATCGGTACCGGTGCCGCAGTCCTGTTGGAACGCCACCTCCAACTCGTTGAGGCCGCCGTTGCCGAAGGCTGAATCGGCGAAGTTGCCGGCGCGCAGCACCGTACGCAGCAGATCCTTGCCGTTGAAGCTGGTGTCGAAGTTGAGCTCCAGGTCGTAATTGAAGCTGGTGCCCCCTTCGCTGGTGCGAGCGCCATTGACCAGATCGTGGGCTGAGCCACCGAAGGCATTGGTGCCGACCACGAACACCGCCATACCGTCGAGCTTGGTGGTGGTGGAGAACTGGCTGGCCTCCAGTTCGCCCACCTTGGCCTCCAGGCCGTCGACCCGGCCGCGGATCACCGCCAGCTCCTTGCCGAACTCCTGCATCAGGCGGCGCAGCTCATCGGTGACCTCCGTGACCCGATCGAGGCAGGCATTGAGCAGGGCCGCCGCCTCATAGCGACTGAGGGAACCATGGCCCGCAAAGCTGCCGCCCGGGTAGCCGGCGACGCAGCCGTAGCGCTCCACCAGGTTGCTCAGGGCCTGATAGGCCCAGTCGCTGGGCCGGACGTCGCGGAATTGGGCGACGCTGGTC
>CALPMR020000016.1 GCA_943324725.2 Bordetella parapertussis
AAGCGATCGGAACGCTGACCGGTGAGCAGGGAGAGCACGCCGAACAGGCTGTTCTCGCGCAGCAGCGCCACGGTGATCTCCTCCCCCGATTCATAGACCCGGGAGAGGCGTACGGCGCCGCGGCGCAGCAGATACACCCGTTCGGCCGGATCGCCGGGGAAGAAGATGGTCTTGCCCCGTTCGATGGTTTCGACGTTGCTGCCGGAGAGGCCGCGAATCACCTCCATCAGGGTGGGCCCTGCCGTGGCGGCGCTGCCGATGGACGCCACCGCTCCGGGGGCCCCCGTCGACGGCGTGCTGGCGTAACGGCTGAATCCGCGTGTGGCGCCGACCATGACGGGCTGCCGAGTTGATTTGGAAGCTAAGGAGCGGTTGCCCCCCGGCTTGTAGCAATCCACACGGTTTACCACGGCACAATTCGCCAGGGCACAGTCTGGCGCCTCAGGCGGCCCCGCCCACCAGCAGCTCCGGCGCCGACCCGGTCGGGGGGCCGGCCGGAGCCACCGCAAGAGCCTGGCGCTGGGCCTGCTGCAGGCTGCGGATGCCGCCATCGGCCAGATCCAGCAGCGCATCGAGCTGGCTGCGGCTGAACGGAGCCCCTTCGGCGGTGCCCTGGATTTCCAGCAGCCGCAGCTGATCGTCCATCACCACATTCAGGTCCACCTCGGCCCGGCTGTCTTCGCTGTAGTCGAGATCCAGCAGGGCGGCGCCGTCCACCAGGCCCACGGAGATCGCCGTCACCTGCTGCTTGAGGGGGGAGCCGCTCAGCAGTTGCTGGCGCTGCAGCCGTTCGATCGCCGCCGCCACGGCCACCCAGGCGCCGGTGATCGAGGCCGTACGGGTGCCGGCATCAGCCTGCAGCACATCGCAATCCACCAGCAAGGTGCGCTCGCCCAGGGCCCCGAGGTCGAGGGCGGCCCGCAGGCTGCGGCCGATCAGGCGCTGGATTTCCTGGGTGCGCCCCGAGAGCTTCATCAGTTCCCTGGACTGGCGGCTGGGGGTGGAGGCCGGCAGCAGGCGGTATTCGGCACTGAGCCAGCCGCTGCCGCTGCCCCGGCGCCAACGGGGCACCTCCTCCTGCAGGCAGACGCTGCAGAGCACCCGGGTCTGTCCTGTCGCGATCAGCACCGAACTGAGGGCGAAGCCCATCGGATCCCACTGGAACTGGACCGGACGTGGGCTCGTGGCCCTGCGGCCATCGCGCCGCAGGTTGGCATCGGGGCTGGGGGTCACGGCAGCGCGGCAATTCAGAGGGAATGGGGCGGCCGAAGGCGCGCCGGCAGCAGGCTAGGCCCCGGCAGTGGTACGCCTGTTTGCACCACCGGTGGTGTGCGCGGCTTGTCGATGCCGCTACATTCGCCATCGGGACCACCGGCAGGCCTGCCATCCCGTTCCGTCCCAGGTCTGTGAACAGCATCGCCATGACCGTCCGCCTCGCCAGCCATCGCCAGAGCCCGAGGCCTTCCACTGCTGGTCGGCTTGAGTCCTCCGCCCATGGAGCACCGGCCCATCTGCCGGCGGCGCTGCCGCCCCTGCGTCTGGTGCCCCAGCCGGAAGGGCTGTTGCAGATCCATACCGCCCCCTTCCGCGGCAGTTTCGCGGCGGTGTTCAGCCAGGCCCTGCGCACGGCCGGCCTCGGCAGCCGGGTGCTGGTGAGCCAGTTCCTCAAGGGAGGGGTCGATCAGGGGGTGGCCGGCAGCCTGTGGCTGTGCGGCCGGCTGGAGTGGCTGCGGCCCGCCACCCCGCAGTGCATCGACACCCCGTTGACGCTCTCCCCGCTTCAGCCCGGCGCTCATCGGCCTGAAGCCGGCAGTCCCGGGCTGGTGAGCCGCCAGGAAGCCGCTGACGGGGAGCTGGCGACGGCCGCAGCCCTGGCCCAGACCCTGGAGGCCGTGACCGAGGTCTGGGCCTACAGCCGCACCTGCCTGCTCGAGGGTTCGGTGGATCTGATGGTGCTCGATGAGCTGGGTCTGGCGATCGAGCTGGGCTATCTGGCGGCGGATGAGGTCACCGCCACCCTGGAGCGCAGGCCCGCCCAGCTGGATGTCATCCTGACGGGTCCCTCGATGCCAGCGGCACTGATGGCGATGGCGGATCAGGTCACCCAGCTGCGCCGCGCCCCCTAGGCACCGCCTGCCGGCCGCCCTCTCTCCACGCCGATGCTCAAGAACGACCGCTGGATCAACGAGCAGGCCGCTGCCGGCATGCTCGAGCCCTTCCAGTCCACCCTGGTGCGCCATCTCGATCCCGAAGCCCGCAGCGGCCCGGTGCTCAGTTTCGGCTGTTCCTCCTATGGCTACGACCTGCGGCTCTCCAGCAAGGAGTTCCTGATCTTCCGCCATGTGCCCGGCACGGTGATGAATCCGAAGCGGTTCAATCCGGCCAATCTGGAGCCGGCACCGCTGCACGCTGATCAGGATGGCGACTACTTCATCCTGCCGGCCCATTCCTATGGCCTGGGTGTGGCCCTGGAGTGCATGAAGGTGCCGACCAACATCACGGTGATCTGCCTGGGCAAGAGCACCTATGCCCGCCTGGGCATCATCGTCAACACCACCCCTGCGGAGGCCGGCTGGGAGGGGCATCTCACTCTGGAGTTCAGCAATTCCTCCGGCGCCGATTGCCGTATCTACGCCAATGAAGGCATCTGTCAGCTGTTGTTCTTTGAAGGAGATCCCTGCGACACCACCTATAAGGATCGCTCCGGAAAATATCAACACCAGCCCGAGCGCGTCACCCTGGCCAAGGTGTGATTCAAGCGTTGGGCCCGCGGGTCGGCACTCAGCGGATGCTGGTGAGGCCGTAGCGCAGGCCGAGGATCAGGGCATGGAGGCGGTTTTTAGCGCTTAGATTACCAATCAGGCGTTTGGTATAGGTTTTGGCTGTTTGTTCGCTGATCTGCAGAGCATCGGCGATTTCACGATTGCTCATGCCATCGGCCAGGCAATGGAGGATGTCGTAGTCCCTCTCCCGCAGGTCCAGAGTGGATGTTTTTTCTGAGATGTCGCGAATCCGCTGGCTGCGATAACGCCTGCCGCCGCTGGCCGCCAGAATCGCTGCGCCGAGGACGCCCTTGGCTTCAATCAGTTCCTGATAGCACAAGATGCCATTGATTTCGTCGGCGTCAAAAACACGTTGATCAATCTGATGGCCCGTGCAGATCAGCAGGGTCTTGGTGGCTGGGCTGACGGTCTTGATGGCTTGACAGAGGTGGAAGCCGTCGCCCTGCTCCAATTGATCTGTGCAGATCAAAAAGCCGATTGACTTTTTGCGAAACATCTCAAGGCAGCTATTAGCATCAGTTCCCATGTAGTGAATCAACTTGGGATCTCTGAGGCCAAGAACCAGGGGCAGCAGCTGATCTTCCCGATGCATGGCGATGGCCACACAGGGCTCGATACCTCGCCTGGTTACGGCCTCATAAATGATGCGACGGCTCTGAATCAGTAGCGGAATTTTATAGGTTAAATCCATTGGCAAGGCGTGTCTAATCTGTTGATTCTAGCAATATTTTCCTGGGCTTCCGTTGCTTGGATTCCAGTCTGCAAGAGTGCTTGCGGCCTGGCTGCTGACCAGGGCTCGTCAGGGCTGGGGGCTAGACCTGCGCCATGTTGTCTGGAGTGATTCAGCCCCTGCCACGCCACTTGATCTGCTGCCGACGGTCCAGTTTTGCAAACAAAATGTCAATGCCAGCAGGGACAACGACAGATGCCCATGGAGCCAGGCATCAGCAAGGTCCGGGCGCGACTCCACTTCAGGCCTGCCGCCCTGAATGAGGCTGCAGGTATCCCCTTTGGGGGATCGTCGGCAGCCGGTCAGTGGGTCTTGAATCCAGAGGAAATGCAGAGCCTCGATGCCGACCGCAATTGCCAGTACGGGTGATGCTTCCCTCAAGTTGCTCCTGGATGGATCGATCTGGGATGGCGGGCTGACGGCCCAATTGACGATCACGAACACGGGCTCGACGCCGTTGGAAGATTGGAGCCTTTCCTTTGAAAGTGATGTTCTGATCAGTGGCACTCCCTGGGGATTGATCTTCACCGTCACCACCCTGGCTGATGGCCATTACGGCTATACGCTCACTGGCATTGACTGGGGTTCCGCCCTGGCAGCCGGCGGCTCGGTCACCGTCGGTTTCACCGCCAGCCGCGCCGCCGGTGCTGCCAGCGGTGCGCTCCAGGCCTCCGATCTGTTCGTCACCAAGCCGGTGCTGAGCCCGGCAGCGGCGACGACGCCAACACCAAAGCCGGCACCCTCTCCCAACCCGGGCCCCGCACCAACAACGCCACCGCCGACGGCAACGGGCGAGGTGAACCCCAGCTCGTTTGCGGTGAAGGGCGGTGGCACCAATTATGCTGAGGCCCTGCAGAAATCGTTTCTGTTTTTTGAGGCGCAGCGTTCCGGCAATCTCGATGAGGCCAGCAATCGCATCGACTGGCGAGGAGATTCCGGCCTCCACGATGGCCTCGATGGTGTTTATTTCGGCAATAACACCAGTGCCAATCTCCAGGCAGGGCTGAAGCTGGATCTCAGCGGTGGCTATCACGATGCCGGTGATTACGGGAAGTTCGGCCTGCCACTGGCCTCCAGTCTCACCAATCTGGCCTGGGGAGGCTTGCAATTTGCCAAGGGCTATGCCGCCTCAGGGCAAAGCGATGATCTGCTGGCAGCACTGAAGTGGGGCACCGACTATCTGCTCAAGTGCAATGTGCTGGATGCAGCCGGCAAGACCTCCTTTTTTGTGGCTCAGGTGGGCGATGCCGACGCCGACCACAACCTCTGGCAACCAGCCGAAACCGAAACGATTCCGCGGCCCGCCCTGGCGGTGACGGCCAGCAAGCCAGGCTCCGATGTGGCTGGCGGCAGCGCCGCGGCCATGGCCTCCGCTTCGATTCTGTTTCGCCGCAATGGCGATGTGGCCTATGCCGATAAGCTGCTGAGCAGCGCGATCGCGCTGTATCAGTTCGCCGACACCTATCGGGGCAAGTATTCAGACTCGATTCCAGTGGTGCAGGGATTCTATAATTCTTACAGTGGTTATTATGATGAGCTGGCCAATGGTGCCGTGTGGCTGGCCCAGGCTGTGAAGGCCCAGGGAGGAGATGGTTCAGCCTATTTGAACAAGGCACTCAATATTTACAACAACAATATCGGTGGCATCAACAAGGGCTGGACAGGCAATTGGGACGACAGCTCCTATGCCACAGCCGTGTTGCTGGCCCAGCAAAGTGGCTCTGCCGCGATCAAGCAGCAGGTCGAGGGCTGGCTGAACAACTGGGTGACGGGTGGCAATGGCGTCCAGATCACAGCAGGAGGCCTGCGCTGGATCAGCCAGTGGGGCTCGCTTCGCTATGCCGCCAATACAGCCTTCCTGGCCGATGTCTATGCCAGCACTGTCAACGATCCCAATGGGACGTACACCGCCCTGGCCCAGCAGACCGTGGACTACATTCTCGGAGCCAATCCCCGCCAGTCCAGTTACCTGGTCGGCTATGGCAATAATTTCCCCCAACAGCCCCACAGCCGGGAGGCCTCGGGAGTGGGCTGGGATGGCTTCAGGAATGGGCTACCGAATGCCCACATCAATTTCGGCGCCCTGGTGGGTGGTCCCACCCAACCGAATGACACCTCCTACAACGATGTCCGCAGTGACTACGTCTCCAATGAGGTGGCACTGGATTACAACGCCGGCCTCACAGGTGCCTTCGCCCGCAGCGTTGAACTCAAGGGCGGTGTCGCCCTCAGCGACGAGGAGCTCAATGCCCTGCCTGGCATCACCATTCATTCGGTGACGCCAACACCAACACCGACTCCCACACCGGTGAATCAGGGAGCGGCCAGTTTCAGCATCAGCGGCACAGCGGCCGTCGGAGCGACCCTGAGCGCGATCCAGAGTGCCGCCGATCCCGATGGCCAGGGCAGCACTGGCATCACCTACCAGTGGCAGGCCTCCGGCGATGGCGGCCAGAGCTGGAGCCCCCTGGGAGCCAATGCCCCGTCCCTGCTGCTGAGCCACGCCGAGGAAGGCAAGGCCGTACGTCTGAAGGTGAGCTACATCGATGCCGCCAATTTCGCCGAGACGCTGTTCACGGCATCGCAGACCGTGCCCTTCGTCAATGACGGACAGGCGGTCTTTGCCCTGACCGGCTCGGGAGCTGTGGGGCAGGTGCTCAGCGCCAGTGAGACCCAGGCCGATCCCGACGGCGATGGCAACTTCACCTATCAATGGCAGGCTCTGGCCACTAGCAGCGCCGCCTGGCAGGCGATTTCAGGGGCCAATGGCGCCAGTTTCCTGCCAGGCACGGCCCAGCAGGGCCAGAGTCTGCGGCTGCAGCTCGCCTATCAGGATCGGCAGGGATTTGCAGAAACTGTTTATAGCAACACCGTTGCAGTTCCAGCACCACCCGTGCCACCGACAGCCTCGCCGGACCAGCCGATCTTCGATCCCGGCGGCGCGATCAAGCCGGCTGCACCCACCCCCAGCTCCCCCTATCTGAAGGTGAGCGTGGCCGGTTCCGTCTGGTATCACGGGCTCACCGCCCAGATCACGGTGACCAACACCGGACCCACGGCCCTGGGCAGCTGGAGCCTGACCTTTGACACCACCCATGGGCTCAGTGGCACCCCCTGGGGAGCGACGTTGAGCCAGGTGAATCTGGGCGGCGGGCTCTATCGCTCCACCCTGAGCGGCAAAGACTGGGGCGCGGCCCTGGCGCCAGGCGCCTCGGTGACCGTGGGCTTCAACGCCAACCAGGGTCTAAGCCTGGGCGATGGCGGCACGCTCACGGGGCCAGCGCTGTTTTCCACCAGCGCCGCCCAGCTGGCAGCCACCACGGGCAACCCCAGTTACCAGAGCGGCGACGCCGCGGCCAATCTGCTCAAATCCGGCCCTGGTGCCGATCTGCTCACCGGCCTCGCCGGCAAGGATGTGTTCCGACTGACCAGCCTGGGGCAGTCGCTGCTGGGGGGGATGGATCGCCTCACCGATTTCAGCATCGGCACCGACAGCCTCGATGGCCCGACGGCGGTGGCCGCATCCCAGATGGCCAGGCTCGGTTCCGTGGCGGCTCTCAACGAGGCAGGCCTGGTCAGCGTGCTCACGGCGACCAGCTTCCTGGCCAACCAGGCGGCCAGCTTCAGCTTCGGCGCCGGGCCAACGACCCGCACGTTCGTGGCCTTGAACGATGGGGTGGCTGGCTTCCAGACCAAGGGCGATGCACTGCTTGAGATCACCGGTTACGGCGGTGATCTGCGCGGTCTGGCGGTGATCTGACGAGGTGCTGGCCGGGGGAACAGGGGCCAGCGCCGCTCTCGTCTCCCCGGTTCAACTCCTTTCACCCCCTGGCGAAGGGATTGCGCTCGATCAGGGCGCTCAGGCCCAGCTGCTCGCGCCACTCAGCCAGGGGGCGTTGCCAGCCCTCCTCCCAGCGCTGGGCCAGCAGAGGAGCGCTGCTGCTGGCCCCCAGCTCCAGCCCGTAGGCGATCGCCCGGCCGACATCCACCCCGGCCGGAGCGTCCGGATCCAGGTCGTCGTGGACGCGATGGATCAGATCGGCGGCGAGCAGCAGGGCACAGCCCGGCCAGCGCAACTGCTCGGTGGTGAGGCCGTTCATGGCGGCTTCGCCGGCCAGGGTGGTGGGACAGCCGGCGATGGCATGCCAGACGTCATGGCAATGGCGGATGCGCAGCTGCAGATAGGTGGTGTCGCCATCGGCTCCCGGCGGCAGCAGCGGGGCAGGCAGGGGCTCGAGGCCCTGATCGACCAGCAGATGGCCATAGGCGTGGCCGAGGCTGCCTGCCGGCAGGGCCGCCAGGCTGGCCAGATCGGGCCAGGGGCCCCAGTAGCGCTCAGCGATCAACGGGGCGATGGCGGGGTCGGCCCTGAGCCGGGCGCGGGCCGCCTCGGCCGCCGGCGTGGCATAGCTGGCGGCGAGCAGATCAAGCGCACAGGGCAGATCGCCGGGATCGGCGCAGAGCACCACCATGTCGGCGGCCAGGCGCTGCAGCTGGGGAGTGGGCTTCATGGGGCCAGCCGGGCTTTGTGCAGCCGGCTCTTCTCATACCAGTCGGCAAACTCGGGCACCCAGGCCTGCAGATGGGGCCACATCAGATCGCAGAGCTCGCGGATCTCCTGCTGGGCATCGAGCTTGGCCCGCAGATCGAGAAAGTGCAGAAAGGCCCGCAGCGTGAAACTGACCACGAAGTGCTGGCGGTAGTCGAAGGGCAGGATGCCGCGGGCGTGTTCTTCGGCGAAGCCGGCATCGAGCAGGTCGCGGTAGCGGTCGGCGGCGGCCCGGCAGAGCTGCAGATCGATGGCCCGCTGATCGCCGCCGTAGTGATACTTCTTGCCCTGGCGATCGCTGTAGTCGCCCACCGGCCGCAGGTAGAACACCTCCTCGAGCTCCAGGTCGCCGTTGGCGGCCTTGCGGATGCGATCGCCGGTGTAGCGCATCGACTGCACGTCGAAACTGACCCCGACCCGGTGGGTGCGGGCCTGCTGCATCACCGAATGGGGGAACCAGCCGACGTTGAGCACGATCTGGGCGTGTTCCAGGGGGCCGTAGTGGCCGCGCTCACCGGCCAGCAGCCGCTTGACGCAGACAGCACCGGCGCGGCTCTCATCGGGCCAGTTCGCCTGGTCGGCCAGCACGAAGCCCTCGCTGTAGTCCTGGTGCATGCCCGCGTAGACGCATTGCTGGGGGTTGGGGGTGGCGGCGATCAGGGCGACCCGGAAGCGGGGATCCATGGCAGAGGGGGCTGGGGGCGACGGTCAGCGGGCGGGATTGCCGGTGAGGTTCGGATTCGGATTCTGGCGCCAGCCTGGTCCCGGGAGAGCGGCCCCATGAACTCGGCAGCGGGCAGCGGGCTGACGGAACAGGCCGCCGCCGCTGCTGGAGGCCACACGGCTGGTTGGCTGAACAGCTGGTTGGCTGAACGGCTGTGTTGCCAGAACGGCCCTGTTGCCGACCAGGTGTGTTGGCGAACGACTGTCCTGCCGAACGGCTCTGCTGCCCGGAGGCTGGGCTGCAGAGCGGTGGAGCCGGAGCGTTGCAGCCGGATCGTGGCCCGTGCCGGCGGATCCCAGGACCGAGCTGGCTGGTTCGTGATCTGGGCTCGCCGGGGTGGGATCAGCTGTCGCGGGGGCGACCCAGGGACCGGGGCGGCCGGATCGTCAGGCTTGGCTGCCTCAGAGTGGTTGCCTCAGAGTGGCTGCCTCAGAGTGGCTGTCTCAACCGTGACTGCGGGGGTTGGCCAGGGCCGGGGCGGGGGCTCCGCCCTGCGCTTCGCTGCCGAGGCGGCTGGTGGCTCCAACGCCGGCCAGCGCGGGCAGGGGGGCGTCGCTGAGCAGGGCGCCCACCAGGCTCTCCAGCTCGCCGGCGCTGCGGGCCCCGAGGGAACGCCCCACCGGTTGGCCGGCCGCATCGAACAGCTCGAGCTGGGGAATGCCATTGACCTCGTAGCGCTCCACTTCGGGCTGCCAGCGCGGATTGTCCACGTTGAGCATCACCACATCAAGGCTGCCGCGATGCCGCTGTTCCAGTTTTTCCATGGCGGGGGCCATGGAGCGACAGGCTTCACACCAATCGGCATAGAACTCCACCAGGGTGGGTCGCCCATCGGCGAGGGCCACGGGCAGCGGCGGCGATTGGCGCGCCAACTGCTCCAGCTGGCCGGCGGGATTCAGCCCCCCCCGCATCCACAGCAACAGCAGGGCCAGGATCGCGGCCACGACCGCCAGCAGCATGCGCTCGCGCCGACCGAGGGGGCTGGTGGGATCAGAGCGGACAGCGGGAGTTTCCGGCGGATTGGCAGGCATGGGGGGCCAAGCGGGCGGGCCGCAGGCACTCTGGCAGCACTGGGGCACAGGGCGGCTGAGGGTACAGGGCCCGGAGAAGCTTTTTCCCGGAGCGGAGTTCGACGGGAACAGCTGATCTTCGGAGCAGCTGATCTTCGGAACAACTGTTCACCGGAACCACCATTCTCCGGAACTGGCCTGGAGACGTTGGCGCGCGGATCAGGCTTGCTAGCGTCCAACCCCAGGGCCTTGGATGTGTGAAGCGGCGCCTCACTCTCCACTTCCCCCGCGAGGCGGTGCATCAGCCGATCACCTACCGGTTGGCTGTCGATTTCGACATCGCCGCCAAGATTCTGCGCGCCCAGATCGCACCGAATCAGAGCGGCACCATGGTGGTGGAGCTCTCCGGCGACATCGACGAACTCGATGCGGCCGAGCTCTGGCTGGAGCGCCAGGGGCTGGCCCTGAACCGCGCCCAGGGCGAAATTCGCATCAATCCCCTGCTCTGCGTGGACTGCGGCATCTGCTCGAGTGTCTGCCCCAGTGGCGCCCTGAGCTTTGATGGGCCGACGGCGCAGCTCAGCTTCCAGGCTCCCCACTGCCTGGTCTGTGAGCAGTGCATTCCCAGTTGCCCACTGGAGGCCATCGATCTGGTCCTGGAGACGCGATGAAATCCTTCCTGCGCCTGACGATCCTGCCTGTGCAGGCCCCGATGCTGCTGCTGCTGTTCGCGGTCAGCACCTATCTCGGCATGCACTGGAGCCGGCCGATCACGGACGAGGCCAGCAAGCTGGCCTCCCTGGGCACGCTGATCTGGTCGGCGGAATGCCTGCAGGCCCTGGTGGTGGTGCTGGTCTGCACGATGCCCGATCTGCTGCTGCGCCAGATTTCGAGCCTGATGGCCGCCAGCCGGGTGATGAGCCTGGTGGTCACCCTGCTGCTGGTGATCACCGGCGGGCTCTATCTGCTGCACATGGATGTGCTCTCCAATGTGCTGATTCTCGGCTGCTCGGTGCTGCTGGCCAGGCTGGATCTGGCGCGCATCCGGGTGCAGCCCCAGCCCCTGCTGCTGGCTGGCCTGCTCAGCCTGCTGGTGCTCGGTGGAGCTGGGCTGGGACGCACCCTGGAAGCCCGATCTCAACACCTGCCGACGCCACCGCTGGCGGGCAGGAGCAGCAACAACCGTGCGGCCCCCAATCGGATGATCCCCCACGCCAATCGCCTCCTCAACCAGGCTCCGAAGGCGCCGGCCCCCTAACAGCTCGGCTCGAGTCCCTGCTCCTGCTGCTGATAACTCCAGGCGTTGCCGAGCACTTTCTTGACGTACAGGCGTGTTTCCGGATAGGGAATCGCTTCCACCCAGAGTTCAGGGGCGCGCTTGAGCTGCTCCGGTCGCCAGAGCTGCACTGCTCCTGGGCCGGCGTTGTAGCTGGCGACCGCCAGGATGGGCTCCTGATCCCATTGCCGCAGCAGTCGCCGCAGATAGCGGCTGCCGAGCTCCACATTGCGGCTGGGATCTTCCAGTTCCGCCGGACTGAGGGGTTGTCCCGCCAGCTCGGAGGCGGTGGCGGGCATCAGCTGCATCAGACCGACGGCCCCCACCGCCGAACGCACCGCCGGCGTGAAGCGCGATTCCTGTTTGGCCAGTCCCTGCAGCAGGGCCATCGGCAGGTTCTGTTGGCGGCCGGCCGCAGCGAAGATCGCCTCGAAGCGGGGCGGATGGAGGCTGCGCTCCAGCTGGGGCAGCAGCCGGCACTGCTCGGGCTTCAGGCGCAGGGCCGCCCGATCGAGCTGGGCCAGGCCGGTCCAGTCATCACCCACCCCCTGGCGCAGGCGTCCCTCCACCAGCAGCTCCGGACTCTGCTCCGGCGGCACGTTGGCGCGGCGCAGGCGCCAGCTTTCCCAGGCCTCGGTGCGTTGATCCAGGCGCCAGAGCCGATCGAGGCCGGCATCGCCGCTGGCCAGGGGCTGCCAGCTGACCGTTGACTGGGTCGGGGGGGGCTCGGCGCTGGCCTCCCGGTTCAGATCGCCCTTGCCCAGGTGCAACGCTGCGCGCCAGCCGTAGTAGCCGCCGGGATTGCGCCCCAGCAGCTCCTGCCAGCTGGCCCTGGCCGCACTCTCCTGGCCGAGCTGGCGCTGCGCGTAGCCCAACCAGAAGCGCTGCCGGGCCGCCAGGGGCGGCGGCAGGCGCTCGGCGGGGATGGCCTGCAACAGAGTCTGAGCCGCGCCCCACTGGCCAGCCAGGAGCTGACGGCGGCTGAGATCCCATTGCAAGTCCCAGCTGGCGGCATCCTCCGGCCAGCGCCGCAGCACCTGCAGGGCCGCAACGCTGGCGCTGGCTGCCACCGCCTCGCCGCTGGTTTTCAGCTCGCTACCACCGGCCGCCGCCAGGGCCCGGTGGGCCGCCACCGCGGCACTGGCTCGCCAGCGTTCGGGCAACTGGCGCAGGGCTGCGTCACTGGCGGGCCCCTCCTGCTGGCTGAGCAGCCGCACGGCCTCTTCGGCCTGGGGACTGGCGGGGGCCTGGCGCACCAGTGCCACCAGCAACTGCAGGGCCCGGCTCTGTTCCGTTGCATCCCCCTGCAGCCAGGGCCTGGCCAGGGCCAGCTGGCCAGGGAGTGGCAGCTGGGCGTCCTTGCCCAGACAGGTGAGGGCGGCCTCGGGGTCGCCCAGCTCGGCCAGGGCCGCCGCCAGTTGGCTGCGCTGGGCGGCACTGGGCCCTCGGGGGCCGGGTTTGCAGCTGCTTTCGATCTTCGCCTGAGCCCCGGGCCAACGGGCGCCCCAGCGGGCCAGATGCAGGGCACCAGCCCTGGCAGCCGCCGCTGAGGGGCCGGCCTCCAGGGCGGCCGCCAGGGCGGCCGGATGGGCGGGGAAGCGCTGTTGCAGCTGCTGGCGCAGCGGCGGGTTCCGGCGGCCTAGGGCATAGAGGGCATCGGCACTGGCGGCATCGCTGGCGAAGCGGTGCAGCAACTGCTGCCACAGGCTGCGGGCCCGGGCTGACTGGCCCAGGGCCTCGGCGGCCAGAGCCTGGTGTTTGAGCACCACCGCCGCCAGGGGGTCCGCTCCCCAGCCCTGGCCGGCCAGCAGGCGGCTCTGCCGGCCCGGATCCGCCGCCGCTTCAGCCCGACGCTCCAGCAGCAGGCTGGCTTCGCGCCTGGTCGCCGGATCGGGAGCCCAGCGCCTGAGGTGCTCGAGGGTCGTGGGCGGGGTGGCCGGGGTGAGGGGTGGCAGGCCCTGCAGCAGCGCCCGACCTGCCACCAGGGCCACACCGGTGCCCAGGCAGGAGACGGCCAACAGCAGGGAGAGGCGCGTCAATCGCTCTGGTGCGGACAATCGGGGAGCATTCTGGACACCGCCCTGTTCCGCCCCGGTGTCCCTGCCGTTCCTGCCGCAGCGCCTGGTGGCCAGGCTGCCAACCCTGCCGCCCCTGCTCAGCAGCCTGCCCGGGGCGGAACAGCGGCGCCGGGCCTTGCTGCTGACGGCCCTGGCCGGCCTGACGATCCTGCTGCGGCCCTGGCCGCCATTCCTGTGGCTGCCGGGCTGGTGTGTGGGCGGGCTGCTGCTCTGGGCCCTGGTGGCGCTGCTGGGCTGCCTGTACTGGCCCCGACGCTGGCGCTGAGCCGCGATGGCGACGGCCGCCGGGCGTGACGCCGCCCAAAGGCCGACTGAAAGTCTGATGCCGCTGTCTGCGGATTCGCTGTCTGCGGATTCGTTGGCAGCCGCGCAGCAGGTTCAACGCCTGGGTGTGTCGTAGCGCCAGCAGCTGGACGCCGTTGCCTTCGCTCTAGCGGTGACCATTCTCGCCGGGTCTCACGTCACGCACCCTGTGCCATTCGCTCGCAATGGCCCAACGCGGCCTCAGCAGGCGCAGCAACGCTTTCGGGCCTGTGCTCAAGGTGGTGATCAACGGGTGACGTCTCGGAACGGCTGGCCACCCCGCCGGCCGCTGCTCACCAGTTCAAGGATCCAGCTGGCCCAGCGATGCCATCGTGCCGGGCGGCCGTGGCCTGCCTCGTCTTTGCTGCTTTCGACTGGGAAGTGCCGCTGCCCACGCAACTGGGCAACGCATCCGCCTGGATCATCACCCCCTCCCGATCCAGCGTGGTCTGCAGGCCCTTGCGGGCCGATCGCTGATGAGAGGTTGCGGTGTCGCAGGAGGTCTGGGCGATGGCCACCCCCAGCTCCCGGGAGTGATGGGTCACCTGGGCGACACAGTGCGTGACGCCTTCAGGTCGTTGATTCAGGTGGAGTTCGGTTGCGGCAGAAGCGCTTTCGTGCACAAGGAGGAGGCGATTCCGCCGAGCTCAACCCCTGCTGACACCCCTGGCAGGCGCGCCCGTGGCGGACTTCGAATCAGGCCTGGGCCTAGGGGGCAACCCTGCGCCGCTCATAGGCGGCAGTGATGGAACTTGAATCGGTCTGAACAAACACAAACTCGCCGCCACCCTGGGCGGCATAGATATCGTAGCGATAAACCTGTTTAAGATTGTCCGTAAATGTCACGCTCCCCGAGCAGTCCGCCTTGATGGCATAGGTACCTGAGTAGCTGCCGCGAACGGTGATGCCATTGAAGTTGCCGGAATAAATCCCGGACATGCCACCATTCCCATCAAAATGCTCTCGACCGGCTTGCGCAAAAAGCTGATTTTTATCGGCCGATTTTCCCATAACAATTCCATCCTGGGCATACAGGTAATCGCCTTTGATGGTTGCCGTCGAACACTGATCACCAGCGCTGGCCGGAGCGCCAACAAGCGTGGGCCCAGAAAGTGCCAGAGCAAAACAAAGAAGCAACGAATTTCGCTTGCCCACCAGATGCCGCCAAGATATTGAAAGATTAATTTAACAGCAAAGAGTGCGCCATGGATTGCGAGCAGCGCTTTGTTGCTCTTATTGATATGGCCAGACTTTCAGTCGCCCCACCAGCTGGGAGCTCGGGGAGCGCGCCAGCCACATGAGGCCAGGGCCCTGGAATCGCTCCACGTAGCCTTCGCCCTGGATCCGTCTGGACGGGGGACGTGCGATGAGCGAGGGAGGCGACGTGGGCAGCAGCAGCAGCGTGGGCACAACAGTCAGCCAGCCCATCGAGGCCAGCCCTGAGGGCCAGGCCGGTAGGGAGGCGAAGGTCGCCTCGCCGCTTGGAGCCAGCCTCGGAGCGGCCGTGGCCGGCTTCGGCACCGATGGCATCCGCGGTCGCGTCGGCACGGCGGTGACCCCGGCGTTGGCGCTGCAGGTGGGCTACTGGTGCGGTCTGGTGCTGCCGGCGGCAGGGCCGGTGCTGATCGGCACGGATTCGCGCAGCAGTGGGCCGATGCTGGTGGCGGCGCTCACCGCCGGGCTGACGGCCGCCGGCCGCGAGGTCTGGCAGATCGGTCTTTGCCCGACGCCGGCGGTGGCCGGCACGATCCGACGCCTGAAGGCGGCCGGTGGCCTGATGGTGTCCGCCAGCCACAATCCGCCCCACGACAACGGCATCAAGGTGTTCGGTGCCTGCGGCGCCAAGTTGCAGCGTGAGCAGCAGCAGGCGATTGAGGCCGGACTGCGGGGCCACACCCAGGCACCGGCCTTCGATGGCCAGGGCACCGCCCATCAGCGTCATGACTTGCTGGATTCCTATCGCCACTCGCTGCTGGAGAGCACGAAGGGCCGCAGGCTTGATGGGGTCAAGGTGGTGCTCGATCTCTGCTGGGGCTCGGCCACGGCCTGCGGCGAGGAGGTGTTCCGGGAGCTGGGCGCTGATCTCACCGTGCTGCACGGCCAGCCCGATGGCTCACGGATCAATCAAGGCTGCGGCAGCACCCACCTGGAGCCCCTCAGGCAGGCGGTGCTGGAGCAGCAGGCGGCGATGGGATTCGGCTTTGATGGCGATGCCGATCGGGTGCTGGCGGTGGACGGACGCGGCCGCATCATCGATGGCGATCAGATTCTCTATCTCTGGGGCACGGCCCTGAGGGAGGCGGGAGAGCTACCCGACAACCGCATCGTCGCCACGGTGATGTCGAATCTGGGCTTCGAGAAGGCCTGGACCGAATCCGGAGGGCTGCTGGAGCGCACGGCCGTGGGAGACCAGTACGTGCATGCGGCGATGCAGACGCTGGGGGCGGGCCTGGGAGGAGAGCAGTCCGGCCACATCCTCTCAGCCGAACACGGCATGAGCGGCGACGGATTGCTCACGGCCCTGCAGGTGGCCACCCTGGTGCACAGCCGCGGCCAGAATCTGGCCGAATGGATGGACAGCAGCTGGCAGTCCTATCCCCAGAAGCTCGTCAACATCACCGTGCCCGATCGGCAGAAACGCACCCAGTGGCAACAGTGCGAATCCCTGCTCCAGGCGGTCGAGCAGGCCGAAGCCGCCATGGCCGGCCATGGCCGGGTGCTGGTGCGCGCCAGCGGCACTGAACCGTTGTTGCGGGTGATGGTGGAGGCGGCGGAACAGCAACAGGTGGATCACTGGTGCACCCTGCTGGCCGAGGCGGCGGAGCGGGGGTTGAATGGGGGGTGAACAGTCCAAACCATGGGCGAGACAGGCTCGCTGAGGAGTTCAGACCCCGGCGATCCATTCAATCCTTCGCAACCACCCCTGGAGCCCCACCGACTCCCCAGATTGCGCCACAACCGCTATCGCCATGACCGCCACACCAGAAACGTAGCAACGGCTTGGAGCGCGACGACTGGCATGACCATTCACGACAAAACCTGGCAAGCCGATCATGGCCGGACTAGATTGTTGGCGATTTATTGGCCACAATGAGACAAGCCGCCAAGACAAACGACATCGCCTTGTCGAGCCTTGACAAAAGCGGACGAGCCCAAGCCCTTGCCAAAGCGAAAGACGGATCCAGAAGCGTTAATACAACTGAGACGAAAGCAGCGGCATACGATGACAAAACGCCCCAGGGAGAGATTGGCCATGCCCACATGCATGCTGCCAGCAACTTCTCTGCGTATTCCTATCCAGAAAAGAGATTAGCCCTGGGTATGGTCGCTGGTCATTCCAGTAAAGCCATAGAAAGCGGCCATCAGCTTGAAGGCTCGAGAGAAAAATTTTCATCAATTGAACTGGCGCCGACTGTTCATCACCAAGCTCTGACATCAACAATAATATTGTCCCCGCATGGCAAGGAGCCCGCAACATTCTCCAAGCCCAATCGGAAAGGCCAAGCATCGGGCCATCAGGCCGAGATCCTGTCGCTTGCGGCTTCGACTCCCTCTGACCTCGCGACGCTGAAAACAGACGCCAACAGTGCCGGCAAAACCTGGACAGCAGGATTCCAGCGCAACGGCTCGCCATGGGCAGCAACCTCAACGGATCAAGCGAAAGCCACGAGAACACCTTTCAACAGTGGCAACCAAGCTTCTCAAGCAACATCCGACGATGCAGACAAGATAAATGATAAAGATTTGGCTCATAAGTACAGCATGGCCAGGGGAAGGTTTGAGCCAAGTGAACCCAGATCATCCCTCCACCCTCCAGAGCTGTGCCACGGACCCAGGCCAGTCGGTCACGACGATGACGAGGACCACAAGCCAAAGCCCGCTCACGAAGCCGAAGCGCCGAAGAATATCATTATTTTCATACGAGATCAGGTCAAGCCCGAAGACCTCTGGTTGCCTCGAGACTGGGGGAAAAGTCATTTACCCAATCAGCAATGGCTAAAAGACAATGGGCTTTCTTTTAGCAATGCTTGCACAAACTCGGCCATGTGCTCGGCCGCCAGATCAACTTTCTTTACCAGTAAATTTCCAGCACAACACGAAGTCAAGCTGGTTTTATCAGACATTCAAAATCCCATTCTCGATGTGCAGACTCAGCTCAATCCTGACCTGCCAAATCTCGCGACTGTACTCAAGGGGCAAGGTTACGATGTTGGCTTCATTGGCAAAGCGCATCTGAGCAAGACTTTCACGCGCAACGATGGAGAAACGGTTTATCAAGACCTCAAAGCCTATGGCTTTGATGATTGGCAGGGCCCGGATGCTGGCCAAGACATGGAGATACAAAATGCCGGTGGGGGCTATGCAGACAATGATGGCAATTATACGAAGCAGGCTGTTGATTGGATCACCAACAGAGCATCTTCTGACTCATCAAAGCCGTTTTGTCTGGTCGTTTCGCTGATCAACCCTCACGACGTCCTGTCCTACCCTCTGACCTACAAAGACTTTGGCTACGACGAGAGCTGGCTTCAGGGTGACATCAAAGACCTGCCGCCGACGGTGAATGAGATTCTGGCCAAGAATTACAAGCCCGCCGTGCAGACCCAGTGGAACATTGCACAGCAATTTGCCCAGCCATTATTCACAGACCAGGAAAAGCTCAATTATATTAATTTTTACGGAAACTTGATGATAGATGTCGACAGCAAGATGGGTGAGATTCTGAAGGCATTGGGCAAGACGGATAATCCATCCACGTATTCAGAATTGCTCAAGGACACAATGATCGTGAGCACCTCAGACCATGGTGAGATGGGCCTCAGCCATGGTGGACTGGTTCAGAAAATGGAAGTCGCCTACGACGAAGCCTTGAAGGTTCCAATGGTCTGGTCCAATCCTGAATACTTTAAAGGCGGACAGGAAACTGATGCCCTGGTTTCTCATGTCGACTTCCTGCCAACTCTGGTCAATTTCCTGGGATTCGATCCCGCCTACATCAAGGCGCAGGACTTCAGAGGAGTAGACTATTCCAAGATAGTTAACTACGCCCATTCGCACGACAACATGGCGAAAGCGCCGAACGTGCAGGAGAATTTGCTTTATACTTATGATGACATCTATGCAGGCCAAGACCCTGCGCTGTCGGCCAACGGCGACTACGTGCATGGCCTATTTCCAGCAGCCAATCGCATTGAAGCCATACGGTCAAAAGATTTCAAACTGGTCCGCTACTACTCAGGCGACAAAGCTTATATCCCTGCCAACTGGGACGAAGAGTTTTATGATTTGCGCAAAACTGGCGGTGATTACTACCCAGACAAAGACCCTATAACCGGAGAGCTGAATATCTTCAACGACGCGCCTCTGGAACTTGTCAATCTCACGCCGAGGGCAGATGCCCAGCGGGTTCTGGACGGAAAGCAAGCAGTTGCCAGTCCGTTTCAAGTAGAAGCCTACAGGAAAATGTCGTTATTGCTTGACCAACAGATAGCGGATCGACTTGATCCACTCACGAAGCAACCAGCGGTGGCCCCGAGCATTTTTGTGTATCAAGGTGGCTCCATGGAAGGATCCGTCTACCAAGATGGCGACCAGGTCAGTCGGTTGATCCAAGAACAAGGCAGCCAGACTCTTGAACTGGCTTTCAACACGAGAACACACCAAAGTTATGATATTGTTTACAAGAGTGATGCAGGTGCTCCTGCCACCCTGCTGTCTGGCATTGTTGGAACGAATGGACCTGTATATGAATACCTCAATGGCTTGCCCTTGGGCCTGAATTTAGCCGATATCGGAATTAAATGGGAACATGGCATTGTGCCGCTGGCCTAGACTAGTATTCGTAGTAATCAATATCCACGACGCTTGCCGAGAGTTGGTATTGGATGTGATTCAGCGTTCTCCTGGCAACAAAGGCGTTGTCCATTTCAAACTGCCAAAATTCCGCCAGCTTTTTGCACTGGGATTGAATGACATCTTGCTCTGACAAACTGAATCCATACTCGCTGGCAACAGCCAGCACTTTTGCCAAATCAACGTCAAGAGGCAGATGTTCGCTGCCCCAGAGGTCAATGGAGCAATCGGCAAGACGGGACTGGATCTCGAGGCTCTGTCGGGCTAATTGAATGAATGATTCTACGCTGTTCTCTGGATCCATTTCATTCATTTTGACAGCAGTGTCAGGTCTGATCCGATCAGGGGCTCCCTGCCGCTGAAGGGTCATGCAGGGGCCAGGCTTGCGAGCTGGGGGGCGTGGCGGCACCCCGATCCTACGGATCAGCAGAATAGCTGGCCTGCTGCGGAGGACTCGTCGCCTCCAATCACCGTCCTGGCGAAGGCTGGGTCGGTCCATGCATCTGGATGGAGCCCCACCTCCAAGCCGCCGGGATGGGCTGTTTACAGCCCAGGAGCGGGGATTGCACGTCCTGGCCAACTCCTGCGCCACAGGTGCATGGGTGCAGCATTCTGCAGAGCAATCGGCAGGGTCGAACCTGGATCCAGAACGCTGCGCGACACTCCGCTTCGGACGCCCCCTGTTCGACACCTGATCCAGGTGCCAAGCCTGCAACACGACACCACGCCAAGAGGGTGCACCGCCAGGCACCGCAGACTCTGCGGCCTCGCCACAAGAGGGCCTGATCGACGCTGTGGACCCTGAAGCTCGCCTGGA
Source organism: Bordetella parapertussis (assembly GCA_943324725.2). Lineage (GTDB taxonomy): Bacteria > Cyanobacteriota > Cyanobacteriia > PCC-6307 > Cyanobiaceae > Cyanobium. Next base: position 20,124 of record CALPMR020000016.1, read on the forward strand.
CGACCCTGGCTAGGGACGGGAGAGGCCGGGAGCCGGGTTATTGGAGCGCGGCGCCAGCCGGCTGGAGGGGGGCTGGTTATGGGCCTGCTCGCGCTCCTGGCGATGGCGATCGTCCCGCTCCTTGGCCGCTTCGGTCTGGGCTGGGTAGAGCTCCCCGAAAAACTTGCCGAGTCCCACGGAGACGCTGCGAATCCCGTCCATGAACTTGGGATCGTCGGTGAGCTTGCGCACATCCCCCCCCACCGCACTCCAGCGATCGGTGAGCTGCTTGGCATTGGTGAGGGTGGCCTGCAGATCGGCCACGGTTCTGGGGCTGTCGAGGGCGGCGGTGAGATTCTTGATGTGCCGGGTGGCCTTGGCGGTATCGACGCTGGCGGTGTTGATGTTGGTGAGGATCGGATCGATCTTGGTGGCCGAACGGTTCAACTGCTTCACCAGCACCTGGGCATCCTGAAGGAACACCTGACCATCTTTGGTGAGCTTCTTGGTCTCATCAGCGGTGGCTTCGAAGCTGACGGTGGCGGCCACCAGCTTGGCCACGAGCTTCTCGCTGTCGGCCTGATTGAGCATCTTCTGCACCGTTTCCGTCACCGAGGTGAGGGTGGCCGAGGCCACCCCCTGCACCAGGCCGTTCTGGCAGACCATCCGGCTGTTGTTGCAGCTGCGATCCCGCGGCGAGGGGCTGTCGGCCGGCAAGGGCTGGCCGGCGCTCATCAGCGAAACCTGGGCATCGCCGCCGAGCAGGGAGCCCGCCCCAACCCTGGCCACCACCGGCCTGGGCAGGCGCAGGCTGGAATCGCTGATCTCCAGATCGGCCAGCACCGCCTTGTCGGTGACCTTGATCTTGCGGACATTGCCCACCAACACACCGCGATACACCACCGGTGAGCGCTCCGCCAGGCCCGCCGCATCGGCAAAGCTGACATGCATGGTCCAGGTGTTCTGGCTCAGGGACACTCCCTTGAGCCAGAGCCAGAAGGTGAAGGCGCTGCCGGCAGCAGCGATCAGTGAAAATCCGACCAGAGCCTCGCGGACACTGCGGCGCATGGGCTCAGAGCTCCGCCGGCTGCATGGGTCCGCGCAGACTACCGCTCCGGAACTGCACCACGTAAGGGTTGGTGGTGACCCGGAACTCCTCGAGGCTGCCATTCCAGCGAAAATGGCCGTCGTACAGGAGCATCACCCGCTCGGCACAGCGCTCGATCGTGCTGATCACGTGGCTCACCACCACCGAGGAGGCATTGGTGAGCTCGGTGGTGCGCACGATCAGGTCCTCCACCCGGGTGCAGGCCACCGGATCGAGGCCGGCGGTGGGTTCGTCGAACAGCAGCAGGGGCACGCGGCCGCCGGCCGCTCCCGGATCATCAATCAGGGCCCGGGCAAAACTGACCCGCTTCTGCATGCCACCGCTGAGTTCGCCGGGCAGCAGCTCATCGATCCCCACCAGCCCCACAGCCTCGAGAGCCAGGCTCACCCGCTCGCGGATCTCCCGATCACTCAGCTGGCTGAAGCGATAGAGCAGGAAGCCGACGTTCTCGCGCACCGTCAGTGAGGCCAGCAGGGCTGGGTTCTGGAAGACCAGGCGCACGTCGGGGGGATGGCGCTGATCGAGGCGCAGGTAGGTCTGCTCGTCCCCGTGGATGCGCAGACTGCCGGCAGACGGCAGCAGCAGGCCGGAGAGCAGGCGCAGGATCGTGGACTTGCCGGCTCCGGAAGGGCCGATCACGACCAGGCGCTCGCCGGCGAACAGCTCCAGATCAACCGACTCCAGCACCGGCGGCTTGCTGCCCCAGCGCACCGTGAGCTTCTCCATCTGGGCCACGGCGGCGCCCGGGGCGGTGTCGGCGGAACTGGAAACCAAGAGCAGCAGGGGACGACACGGGACGGGAGGCCTGGCCTCCACTCCCATCCTGACCGTTCTGCCAACCCATTTCAGGCTCCTCGCTCCGTTTCCCCCATCGGCCTGCGGTTTCGGTGACGGGTTTCCATCCGTACAGTCGC
>CALPMR020000017.1 GCA_943324725.2 Bordetella parapertussis
GTCCCGGCCGAGGAACACTTCGCCCTCGTCGCTTTCGAGGGCTATCGGCCCCAACTCGGAGAAGCCGTAGCGGGTCACCATTTCCCGGCCGATCCGGCTGACCATCTGCAGATCACTGGCCGCCCCCTGGGTGACCTCACTGGGACCAAACACCACCATCTCGGCGGCGCGGCCACCCAGCACCACCACCAGCTTCGCCATCAGGTAGGCGCGGCTGATCAGGCCGGAATCGAGGATGTCCTCATCGGGCATCGTGCGGGCAAAACCACCGACCCCGCCAGCCCTGGGCAGCAGCGTCACCTTGTCGAGCCTGTCGGCATGGGGCACCAAGGTGGTCAGCAGCGCATGGCCCACCTCGTGGTAAGCGATCAGGCGCTTCTTGGCGCTGTCCTGGAGGGGGGCGGCGGTGAGACCCATGGTGATGCGCTCCAGGGCGTCGCCGAGGCAGGCGTCGTCGATGCAGCTCTGCTGGCGCCTGGCGGTGAGGATCGCCCCCTCATTGATCAGATTGGAGAGATCGGCGCCGGAAAAGCCCGGAGTCCGGGCGGCCCAATCCGCCAGCGACACCGCCGGATCAAGTGGGCGGGTGCGGGCATGGACCGCAAGGATCTCCTCACGACCCTTGCGATCGGGCAGATCGACGGTGATGCGCCGATCGAAGCGGCCCGGACGCATCAGAGCCGAATCGAGCACATCAGACCGGTTGGTGGCTGCCAGCAGGATCACACCGGAGTTGTCCTCGAAGCCATCCATTTCGGTGAGCAATTGATTGAGGGTCTGCTCCCGCTCGTCATTCCCACCACCAATGCCGGCACCGCGCTGGCGACCAACCGCATCGATCTCGTCAATGAAGATGATGCAGGGGGCCTTGGCTTTGGCCTTGCGGAACAGATCCCGCACCCGACTGGCCCCCACGCCGACAAACATCTCGACGAACTCGGAGGCCGCCATTGAAAAGAACGGCACGCCCGCTTCGCCAGCAATCGCGCGGGCCAGCAGGGTTTTACCGGTGCCCGGCGGCCCCACCAGCAGCACGCCCTTGGGGATCCTGGCGCCGATTGCGGTGAAGCGCTCGGGGGCCTTGAGGAAAGAGACGACCTCCTGCAATTCCTCCTTGGCTTCATTGATCCCCGCCACGTCCTCAAAGCGCACGGGAATCGATCCCTCCGCCTGCAATTTCGGCTGACTGCGGCCAAAGCCCATCGCCTTGTTGGCGACCTGGGCGGAGCGGCGCACCAGCAGGGTCAGACCCACCAGCAGCAGCACCAACAGCAGACCGTTGCTGATCAGGCCGGCGGTGGCATCGTCACCGCGTTCATCGCGCACGGTCAGGGGAACCCGGGCCTGTTCAGCGGTGCGCAGCAACAGCTGGTTGTCACTGAAGACGGGCACCTCAACGCGTTTGCCGTTCTTGAACTCCACGTTGACCAGCCGTTGCCGGGGCGCCAGCTCCAGCGATTGCACACGACCCTGGCTGAGATCCTGCAACAGCTGGCTGTAGGAGGGCGTGTCGGCACTGAAGCCGCCGAGGGTGAAGGGCCCACTGGCTGCCGGCCGGGAGGGTTGGCTGGCGGCGGCAGAGGTGGCCTGGGCGGAATTGGGGCTGATGGTCACGGATGTTCAGGTCAGAATTGGACTTTAGCGATTTGACGAAAGGTCAGGTGGCAGCGGAGGATCGTCGTTTGGAACTTGAGCGTTAGGGATGGCTGTACCCAAGAAGAAAACCTCCAAAGGCAAGCGCAACCAACGCCACGCCCATTGGAAGGCCAAGGCAGGCGTCGCCGCCCAGAAGGCGCTGTCCATCGGTAAGGCCGTGCTCAGTGGCCGCGCCCAGGGCTTCGTCTATCCCATCAGCGAAGAGGAATCGGAAGGCGAAGCCTGAGTTTCGCTTTGCCGCCGCCACAGGTCCACGCAGCGGCGGCGCCCATCCAGTACGGCCAGGCCCTGAACGGTCAGTCCAGGGGCTGATGCAGCGTCAGCAGCCGCGGCTCCAGGCCCCATGGCCTGGGCGGGCTGATCGGGGTTGATGTCAGTCACCAGCGCAGGCGCTGCCGGCTTCGCCGTTGTTTTTGGAGCGGCCTGCCTTGTCTCGGCATGTCTTGTCTCGGCATTGCTTGTTTCGGCCTGCAGTTGAAGCTTTAGCCGAGGTCCAGTCAATCGGGAAGTCCAGGCATCGGCGGCCATTGAGCGATCGTCAGCGTCGCTGTCATCGGTGACTGGGCTGGGCGGATCACTGACCCCAGCCAATCCTGAGCCGGTGTGAGGACCAACCGCCGGCGGCCTTGCCAACGCCTGAGCTGCGAGCAGTGAAGCTGCCGGCTCGGGCTGAGTCACCAGCTGCGGATCCACCGCCAAAGGGTCCTGATAGAGAGCCGGTGGCAGCGAGCAGAGGCTGGATCGCACCAGTCGCTCCAGGTCGGCGGCCGGCAACCAGCCACCGCCGTTGCGTCGCTGGCGAGCTTCAGCCTGGAAGCGCCAGCGCCTGGGCAGCTCCCAGCTCAGGGGCCGCAGCACCCAGAGTCCATCGCAGGCCTGCCACAGGGGGCCGTAGGCCTCCAGCTGACTGTCCCAGTACCCGAGCCAATCCAGCTCGCTCGTCGTCAGAGCCGGAGCTCCAGCAGCGTTTGGCCGGCCCAGATCGAGAGCGCTCAGGGCCGTGGCCAGACCCACCGGGCCAAGGGCGCGGCAACCCATCAGCCAACCTTCCAGTACCAGGGCGTCACAGGGTTCCTGGCGCCAGCCCGAGCGATCCCCGTGACCCTGGGCCAGGGTCTTGTCAAAGCGCGGCAGGCGCAGAACGCCGCTCTGACGCCAGTGGCCCAGGGCGTCCAGCAGCAATTCCAGATCGTGGCTGCCCGGAGGCACCCGCGACACGGCGAAGGGATTGCCCGCCAGCCGCCGTTGCCGCTGGGCCCAGGGCAGATAGAGATCATCGATCGAGGCCACCACCAACCGCAGACCAAGGGTCGGGGCGAGGGCCTCCAGCAGCCGGCCGAGGCTGGTCTTGCCAGCCCCCACCGGCCCATTGAGAGCCAGCAACGGCAGCCGGGTGCTGGCGGTGCTGCCCAGGGCGGTCAGTTGCTGCAACAGCGGCAGGGCAAAACCCAGCAGCAGCCTGGGATCAATCGCCGGCTGCCCCGACGCCTGCCAGGCGTTGAGTGCCTGCTCAGGTCCCAAGTTTGAACGCCTCGAACACCATGGCGTACGTGGTTCCGATCCTGAGGTTGTCCACCATGACCCAAGGCAGCGGTGCCGGTCCGCTCACCAGCCGGGTCCGCAGTCGCACGATCAGTTCGAACAACAGCACCAGAGCCAGGACCAGCAGCGGCCGGCCACCCCGGAAGCGCACCAACAGCATGGCGGTGATGTTCTGGGCCAGATAGAAACCGATCAACAGCGAGAGGATCGACAGACTTCCCGCTCGCCAGCTTTGACGCAGTTGGCGCAGCAGGGAGTCCCCCAGGCGCCGCTGCACGCCCTGAAGTCGGGTTTGCTGCAATCGGTGTTGCTGCAATCGGTGTTGCGGCAGTCGGAGTTGCTGCAACTGTGGCTCAGCCATCCCGATCTGGCTGCTCCCTCAGCAGATCCTGCAGGTAGGAGATGGTCACCTGGCCGTCCGGGCAGGCGGGCCCGCGCCTGACGAGCGCCGGGGCGGCCGAATCCCCCAGGCCATCCAGCACGGCCCGCGCTGCCACGAACTGCTCGAGGGGTTCGGTCGAGGACACCTGGCTGAGGGTGACGAGGGTGGTCAGTCCGGCGGTGACGGCGGCCGCCAGACCCTGGGCCGAATCCTCCAGCACCAAGATCTGCCAGGGATCCAGCTGTGCTTGCTCGATCGCCAGTCGGTAGGCCTCAGGGTGGGGCTTCTTGCGGCTGACATCCTCGCCACACACCCAGAAACGGAAGGCCTGCTGCAGATCAGGGAAGCTGGCCTGCAGCAGGGCGGCCACGGCACTGCGGCCACTGGTGGTCACGATCGCCTGGGGGATGCCGGCCGCGGCGAGGTCAGTCATCAGGCGGATCACACCGGGCCGTGGCGCCAGGCCGCCCGTCTGAACCAGCTGGCGGTAGTGGACCTGCTTGCAGGCCTGGAGCCGATCCAGGCGAGCTGGCTCGGGCACGACACCTTCCACCTCGGCCAGAAAGGCCCCGATCCGCTCCCGGCCACCGCTGACCTTCAACAGACGGTGGTAGGTGGGGTGATCCCAGTGCCAGGGCAGCGCGGCTTCGGCGAAGGCCCGGTTGAAGGCCGGGCGATGACCGGCCATTTCGGTCTCAGCGAGGGTGCCATCCACATCCCAGAACACGGCCCTCAGACGCTGCACCATGGGAAGCGGCGGCTGGATCTCAGCCGCGGGATGTCGCTGCCTGGGAAGGCTAAGGGTGCCGCGCACGCTTGCTGAGCCGCACAATGAGCCAGCCCCGCGACCTGCCGTTGCTCCCCGCCCACGACGAGCAACGCTGGCTGCTGCCCTCCCCCCTGCCCGCTGAGGCCAGCGGCGGCAACCCCTGGGCCGGGGCACCGGGTCTTGGGCCGGAACTCCTGGCGGTGCTGTGGCGCCGGGGCCACTGCAGTGCGACAGCCATCGAGGTCCTGCTGGCCCCCCCAGAGGCCCCGGATCCCCGCCAGCACTTCCCCGACCTGGAGCGGGCCGAACTGCGGCTGGTGCAGGCCTGCCGCCAGGGAGAAACCGTGGCGATCTGCGGCGACTACGACGCCGATGGCATGACCAGCACGGCCCTGCTGGCGGGGGTGTTGCAGCGCCTGGGGGCGATCGCCCTGCCGGCGATTCCCAGTCGCATGGCCGAGGGCTACGGTCTCAACGTGGCCATGGTGGAGCGCCTGGCCGCGGCCGGGGTGCGGCTGCTGATCACCGTTGACAACGGCGTGGCCGCCAGGGAGGCGCTGGATCGGGCCCAGGAGCTGGGCCTGGAGGTGATCCTCACCGATCACCACACCCTGCCGCCGGAGCTGCCGCCCCATCTGGCCTTGCTCCACCCGGCCGTCACACCGCCCGATTCCCCCTTCCGCGGCCTGGCCGGTGTCGGCCTGGCCCACGTGCTCGCTTCGGGGCTCTGCCGGCGTCTCCAGCGCCAGGACGGCCTGGCGATCGCCCTGGACCTGTTCTGCATCGGCACGATCGCCGACATGGCCCCCTTGGTGGGTGTGAACCGACGCTGGCTGATGGATGGCCTGCCTCGCCTGGGCAGCAGCAGCCTGCCGGGGCTGAAGGCGCTGCAACAGATTGCCGGAATCGAACAACGTCCTCTGGATGCGGAGACAGTCGGCTTCCAGCTGGCACCGAGGATCAACGCCGTGGGTCGCCTCGGTGATCCCCTGCTGGTGGTTGAGCTGCTGACCACCGAAGACCAGGATCTGGCCCTGGATCTGGCCCGCAGCTGCGAGACGATGAATCGCCAGCGGCGTGAGCTCTGCGACGCGATCGAAGCGGAGGCTTTGGCCCTGCTTGAAGCCGATGGCCCTCAGCGGCCCAGCTTTCTGCTGCTGGCCCAGAGCCATTGGCATCACGGCGTCATCGGCATCGTGGCCTCGCGGCTGGTGGATCGCTTCGGCCTGCCGGCCGCCTTGCTGGCCGGGGAAGGCAACGGCCGGCTCCGCGCTTCGGTGCGAGCCCCGAGCGGTTTTGCCGTGGACCGGGCCTTGAGTGCCTGCAGCGATCTGCTGCTACGCCATGGCGGCCATCCCGCCGCCGGCGGCTTCACCGTCGAAGCTGAGCATGTCAGTGGCCTGCATGAACGGCTCGAAGCCCTGGCCCAGCAATGGCTCGGCGAAGGCGGCGGCGGACGCACGGTGGAACCGGAGGCTCTGCTCAGTCTGGAGCGGATCGATCGGGAGTTCTGGCAGCAGCTGCGCCGGCTCGAGCCCTTCGGCATCGGCCATCCCGCCCCGATCTTCTGGAGTTCGGGCTGTCAGGTGGTCAGCCAGAAGTTGATGCGGGGCGGCCATCTGCAACTGGTGCTGGAGCAGCAGGGCAGCCAGCGGCGCGCCGTGGCCTGGCGTTGGCAGGGCCCGGATCAGGTCCAGGGTCCGCTGGATGTGTCCTACCGCCTGCGCCTGGATCGCTGGCAGGGGGAAGAGCGGCTGCAGTTGGAACTGCTGGGTCTGCGGCCCAGCGGCGGCGGCGAAGTGGTGCTGCAAAGGCCGCGCCGCACTTACTGGTGCAGACGGCGGGGGGATGTCCTGGTGATCCGCAATGCCGCCGGCCTGGAACTCGAAGCACCCGTGACCACGGGAATCAACCTGCCTGCTCTGGCGGAGATTGGGTCCATTGGCAAGGCCGAGCCCCACCATCCCTACGTTCAGGATCTGTTCCGGGAGGCGGCGATGGCACTGGGACTGGCGTTCTGATGCCTGACTGATGCCGGACCTGGGTGCGTCACCCTCGGCGCGGTCGTTTCAGGCTTCTCAGAGGGCACCACGGCGGTAAAAGAGAATGAAGATCACGGCCGGACCGGCCAGGGTGATCAGGGCCAGGGCTCCGAAATTGGCAATCAGGTGAAAGTCGATGCCCATGGTGGCTGGCTCATGCGAGTGACGCTCAAAATGAACTTTAAGCTTCCAGCCGCTTGGCCCAGGGGTGGCCCAGCGCCTCTGTGACGGCTCGTCACAGCAACGGTGGCGAGATCGCCAGGCACCATGGCTTCATGGCGAGCAGTCCTGAAGCCGAGGTGATGGCATGAAGCTTGAGGAGACGTGGCAATGCATCGGCGGCTGTGGTGCCTGCTGCCGACTGGATCCAGCCCTGCGGGCTGAGGCCCTCGAGGCTCTGAATCCGCAGCAGCGGCATACCTACCTGGCGATGGTGGGCGCCGATGGCTGGTGCATTCACTTCGACACCGGCGCGCTCCGATGTCGCATCTATGAGCAGCGGCCTGATTTCTGTCGGGTGGACAATCTGGTGGGGCTGTTTCGACCAGGCAGCTGCAACAGCTCCGACCATCCCGGATCAGCTGGCGACGCAGCCATCACCGCCCGACCCCTGGCTGTGGATGGCACCAGCACGGAGACCGGCAACAACACGGTGGAGGGGGTGATCAACCCCCTCCAGGAGCTCAGCCAACTGGAGAAAAGCCAACTGGATGAACTGGCGATCGCCTGTTGCCGCCAGCAGATCCGCAGTGAGTGGGGAGGCCGTGGCAAGGTGATGCGACGCTTCAACCGCGCCATTCGTCAGAACCAATGAGCGAGCTGCCCGATCCGATCGGCCCGCCCTCTCAGGGCGTCGATTCTGGTGTTGCAGAAGCCGCCGCCGCCGCGGATCCGTCCACGGCCGGCAGCTGGGGAGCCGTGTTTCTCTCCACCGCCACCACGGTCTTTCTGGCCGAGCTGGGGGACAAGACCCAGCTGGCGGCCCTGCTGCTGTCGGCCGAATCGGGCAGGCCCGGCGTCGTCTTCGTCGGTGCCTCCCTGGCTCTGATCTGCTCCAGCCTGGTGGGAGTGCTGCTTGGCCGCTGGCTCTCCAGGGTCATGGCGCCCGAACAGCTGGAGCGGGCTGCGGGGCTGCTGATGGTGGCGCTCGGCCTCTGGCTCGGTCGCCAGGCTGTGCTGCAGTTCTCCCCGATGCACCTGGTTCTCAGCTGAGTCCCCCCGCCGCCATGCTTGCCCTCCTGGCCTCCACGTTTGTCACGGTTTTCCTGGCGGAGCTGGGGGACAAGACCCAGCTGGCCATCGTCAGCATCAGCGGCACCTCCAACCGCCCCGGGGCTGTGTTTGCCGGCAGCTCCTTTGCGCTGGTGCTGGCCAGCCTGGTGGGGGCGGCTGCCGGCGGCTCGCTCTCGAGCGTGGTTCCCACCAACAGCCTGCAGTTGGGGGCGGCGGCTGGTTTCCTGATCATCGGCACCCGACTGATCCTGCGCTCCGGCTCCGGCAAGGTTGAGCTGGGCAGCAACACTGGCTCCGCCATCGCTGCAGCGACTGCCACGGCAGGGCCTGAGGGCGGTGCTGACGAGCAGGGCCACGATGGGGAGCCCACCACTCCGTAAAGTCAACGTGATGGCGGACATGGACGGCTCCCAGCTCCAGGGTGACCATCCCGCTTCTCGACCCAGACTCGCCCTGCCCGATCAGCCCGAGCTGAGCACGGTTCCCAGCCACGCCCCACCGGCTGCAACACCGGTTCCAAGCCCATAACCAGCACCCCGATTCCGATGAAGTTCACGGTCGCCGACCTGCTCGACCAGCTCTCTACTGATGAATGCCTGCAGATCAGCAAGCTGGAGAAAACCCTTGGCCTGTCCAGCAAAACGGATAAGGAGCAACTGCGAATCGGCCTCGATGCGATGGTGCGGCTCGCTCTGGTCAGCGAAAAGGAGGCCGGCCTGCTGCGCCAGGACAATCCTGAGCTGATTCCCGCCCGTCTGCGCTGCTCCAGCAAGGGCTTCTGCTTCGCCCTGCGCGATGACGGCGGCGAGGACATCTACATCCGCGATCACCAGCTCAACCACGCCTGGAACGGCGATCGGGTGCTGGTGCGCATCACCCGGGAGGGGGGACGCCGGCGCTCCCCCGAAGGAGGCGTGCAATGCATCCTGCAACGCAAGACCTCAAGCCTGCTGGCCCAGCTGGAGCAACAGGAAGAACGGCTGCTGGCCATCCCGCTCGACGATCGGCTGCTGACCACGGTGGAATTGCCGAGCAGCGATGCCATGCATCTCGATCCGGCCCAGGAGTCGGTGGTCGAAGTGCAGATTGACCAGTTTCCCGTCGGCCAATTCGGACCCCTGGGCCATGTGGCCCGCCAATTGCCGGTACGCGGCGGGGAAGCGGCCGATCTCGACCTGCTGCTGACCAAGCACCTGCTGCACGAGCGCCCGGTCTCCCCCAAAACAACTCTCAAAACACCCCAGGACAAAGGGCGCAACGACCTCACCGCCCTGCCAGCCCTGCTGATCGAGTGCTGGTCTGCTGAGGATGCTCCGATCCTGCCGGCCCTCTCCCTGGAGGAACTCGAAGGCGGGCGCCGGCGGCTCTGGGTCCACAGTCCAAGCGTCGCCGAACGCTTCAATCTCGGCGGTGGGCTTGACAACTGGATGCGCGACCAGGCCGATGCCATCGCCACCGGTCGCGGCTGGCTGCCGCTGCTGAGCGCGCCCCTGGCCAAGGCCGCGGCCTTCCAGGTGGACAAAGCCCAGGATGCGGTTTCGGTCGCCCTGGAACTGGACGCCGAAGGCAGCCTTGAGCACTACCGCTTCAGCCTCAGCCGCATTCGCCCCAGCGCCAGGGTTCCCCAGGCCGCCTTTGAGGCCTTGGCCGAACGCAAACCGAAGGCCAGGACCGTACCGGCGGCACTCAAGGCCCTCAAGGAACAGTTGCCACTGCTGGAGCAACTGGTGGCCCTGGGCGCCGTGCTGCGCCAGCGGCGCCTCGCCGCCGGCTCGATCGATCTGAATCTGCCGATGCCGCCACTGCCTCAACTCGGTGATCTGCAGGTGTCTGCCCCCGATGCCCCCCGCCAGGGCTGGCTGGTTGAACGGCCGGCTGCCGATGCCTCCGAGGTGCTGCGCGAAGCGGTGCTCGTCGCCCATCGGGCCCTGGGGCGCCACCTGGCGGCCCTGCGCCTGCCGGCGCTTTACGCGGTCAACCCCGCCGCCGACCCGGCCGAAATCAACGAGGTGGCCAAGGCCGCCCTGGCTCTGGAGATCCCCATGGAGCTGTCGGTCGATGGCAACGCCAGTGCCGCCGAGCTGGCTGCCGCCTTTGCCGCCACCGATCGCCAACGGGCCCTGCAACAACAGCTGCGGGACAGCCTCAAGCCAGCCGTGTATGCCAACGAGGCCGGCCCCCATGCGCTGGCGGGGGAAACGGAGGCGTTTGCCCCCTGGACCTGCCCTTCGCTCCACTACGCCGACCTCTGGAACCAGCAGCTGCTGGTCACCCTGCTGAGTGAGGGCAAGGACCGCCCCACCGTGCGCCACAAAACCAGTGCTGACATCGCCAGTGACAGCTGCCACGGCACAATCGACTGGTCCCTGCTGGCCCCGAGCCAGCTGGCTCCCTATGAGCAGGTGCTGCATCACGGCCTGGCCCAGCGCCTGAATGGCCGCCAGGGGCTGCTGCAGGAATTCCAGGACGACCTGCTGGCCATGGCCCAGGCTCGCCATGCCGAACCGCTGGTGGGTCAGGTTCTGCCCGGCGTGATCAGCGGCGTGCAGAGCTATGGCTTCTTTGTCGAGGTGCCCCCCTCCAATGTCGAAGGGCTGGTGCATGTCAGCTCGCTCAAGGACGACTGGTACGAGTACCGATCCCGCCAGAACCGCCTGGTGGGTCGGAAGTTTCGCCGCACCTTCATGGTCGGTGACACCGTTGAGGTGGAGATCCAGAAGGTGGATGCCCTGCGCCATCAGATCGATCTGGCCGTGGTGCTGCCGGAAGCCGGTGAGGACGACAAGATCGAGTCCGGATCCGAGGCCGACGCCGACGCCGACACCGACACCGAGGAGGACTGAGCGCCCTGATGCGCAAGTCCGATCCTGTGGTCCTGGCTGTCTCCGGGGCCTCCGCCCAGCCCCTGGCCCAACGGGCGCTGCAGTTGCTGCTGGAGGCCGATCATCGGGTGGAGATGGTCACCAGTCGTGGGGCCATCGGCGTCTGGCAGGCCGAGCTGGGCTTGCGGGTGCCATCCGAACCGGATGCCCAGGAGCAATTCTGGCGACAGCGCTGCGGCAGCGACAGCGGCGAGCTGCGCTGTCATCGCTGGAACGACCAGGCCGCCGCCATCGCCAGTGGCAGCTATCAAACCCGCGGAATGGTGATCCTGCCCGCCAGCATGGGAACCGTCGGTCGCATCGCCTCGGGGGTGGCCCTCGATCTGATCGAGCGAGCTGCGGATGTCCATCTCAAGGAGGGCCGGCCCCTGGTGATCGCCCCGCGTGAGCTGCCCTGGAATCTGGTCCATCTGCGCAACCTCACCACCCTGGCCGAAGCTGGGGCCAGGATTGCGCCGCCGGTGCCAGCCTGGTATCACCAACCGCGCACCATCGATGAGATGGTGGATTTTCTGGTGATCCGGGTGTTCGACAGCCTCGGCCTCGATCTCGGCCAGCTCAACCGTTGGCAGGGGCCGCCGCAGCGGCCATCCTCAACCTGAATCTCTCTGCCCCTTCACCGTTCTGGCGCTGCTTCGACGCCTGCTGCTGCTCCCCCTGCTGTCGCCCCTGTTGGCGGCCCTGCTGCTGGCGGCCCTCAATCCAAGGCCCACTCTGGCGTTGCGGCTGCTGATCTGGACCACGCCGCCGCTGCCGATCGGGCTGTGGATCGGGCTCGGGGCCAGTGGTGGTGCCCTGCTCAGCGCCTCGGCCGCCGCCCTGGCCCTGCAGCAGCAGGGTGCACCGAGCCAGCGGCTCAGCGGCCGGCGTCGACCGGAATCCGCCGTGGACACCCCGGAGCCCTGGTCCGAGCCCTGGCAGCAACAGCCTTCAGCGTCACGGATGGCCAACTGGTTCACGCGCCAGCCAGGGAATGACTCCCCAGAGGCACCAGAAGCAGCCCCCCCCAGGGATGGGCGCCGCTCCCACGGCGGCGGTGCCGGCCCTGAGCGCGCGCCGGGCGAACCGGCCCCGACCGTGGCCGTACCTTTCCGGGTGCTGCACCGGCCGGGAGCGAGGTCGACCGCAGCAGCGGCGGCCGCAGGGGCATGGACGGAGCCGAGCGCGGCGGTCAACAGGGAGCCGCCACACGAAGCGGTGGCCGTCGCTGACGACTGGGGACAGAGCGAGGAGGATGACTGGTGAGAGCTGATCAGCGGTTGCCATCAGATCAGGGATGCGAAGTCCCTAAAGTTCAATCAGCAACCGTGCCAGCGCCCCACCGGTGACCGACTCCGCCCGTCCCGCTCCTGAACCTGCCCCGGCTGGTGCCAGCGCCGCCCCAGCGGCCGCTGTCAAGGCCAAGCCCCCGGCGCCGGAAGATCGTCCATTTGAGGAGTTCGTGCCCCAGCTGCTGCTGCCGGCCTTGATCCGCGAAGTGGAGGCCTATGGCGGACCGGCGCCGGAACTGAGCTTTGAGCAGGGCCCGATGCCGGTGGTGGGCAGCCCCTGCTGGATGGTCAGGGGGGGCCTGCCCGGCGATCGCCGCTTCTGGCTCTGCTTCACGGCAGCTGCACTCACATCCGCCAAGACGATTGCCCTCAGCGAGGGGGGCGGCGAACCCAGCCTGCTCGAATCCTTCCTGATCGACGAACGGAAGATCACCCTCGCCCTGATCGTCTCGCGCCTGGTGCAACGGCTCAACGGCCAGAAATGGCTGGGTCCGAACTAGGGGCTCTCGGTGGCGGCGGCCTATGGGCGCGTTCACAACAACCGGGCCCGAGTCGGTCCTGTCCCCCCTACGATGGCACCATCTGCCGTCAGAAGCGCCGCGCGATGGTTCCTCCCGCCGCCACAGCCAGCCCCTCCACCAGCCAGGACATCCCCAGGCTGGGCACGCCGGATGCTCCGGCCGTGAAGGATCCGGTCAAGGACACCATCCTTACCCCCCGCTTCTACACCACAGATTTCGAGGCCATGGCGGCCATGGATCTGCGGCCGAACGAGGAAGAACTGGAAGCGATCTGCGAAGAGTTCCGCAAGGACTACAACCGCCACCACTTCGTTCGCAACGAAACCTTTGATGGTGCCGCCGACAAACTCGACCCTGAAACCCGAAAGGTGTTTGTCGAGTTTCTAGAGCAGAGCTGCACGTCCGAGTTCTCCGGATTTCTGCTTTACAAGGAGCTGAGCCGCCGCATCAAAGAGAAGAATCCTCTGCTGGCAGAGTGCTTCGCCCACATGGCCCGTGATGAAGCCCGCCATGCCGGCTTCCTCAACAAATCGATGGCCGACTTCGGCCTGCAACTCGATCTCGGCTTCCTGACAGCGAATAAATCCTACACTTTCTTCAAGCCAAAGTTCATTTTTTATGCCACCTACCTTTCTGAAAAGATTGGCTACTGGCGTTATATCGCTATCTTCCGCCATCTTGAGAAGCATCCCGAAAGCAAGATCTACCCGATTTTCAATCTTTTCGAGAACTGGTGCCAGGACGAAAATCGCCATGGTGATTTCTTCGATGCCTTGATGAAAGCTCAGCCCGACACCGTGCGGGGCTTCAGCGCCCGTCTCTGGTGTCGCTTCTTCTTGCTGGCTGTCTTCGCCACCATGTATGTGCGCGATGTGGCCCGCAAGGAGTTCTATGAAGCCCTCGGCCTCGACGCCCGCGACTACGACAAATACGTGATCGCCAAAACCAACGAAACCTCGGCCCGAGTCTTTCCGGTGGTGCTCGATGTCGAGAATCCCAAATTCTGGCAGCGCCTCGAACGCCTGGTCACCAACAATGCCGCTCTCAGCGCCGCCGATGCCGCCGGCGGGCCGGCGCCGTTGCGGGCCCTGCGCAAGCTGCCGTTGTGGGCTGCCAACGGCCTGGAGATGGCCAAGCTGTTCCTGATGGCACCGATTCGCAGCGAACAGTTTCAGCCCGCTGTCCGCTGAGCCTCCCCTTGGCTGAGCCTCCTTGGCTGAGCATCCAGTTGGATGGTTCCACTCCATCAGATTGAATCAATTGCCTTTTATATTTCTCCATTCATCTATTTGTGCCCGGCGGCAATATGCATGAATTATTAACGCATTGATTGCGGCCTCTGGATCGCTGACCGCAGCCAGTCGTCTTGTTTGTGGATTCGGTCTTGTCGGCCTGTGAAGGCTCACTTCATGTAGGACTGAACCGCAGATGATGATTGTCATTGCTAGTTTCTGAGCTGGCTGAACGATTCAGATTCACGCTCTGATGTTTCAGCTCAGCCTTCCCTGCCATCGCTCACCTCCTTGAACCCTTGACCCAGGCCATTCTGTCCACCGCACTGCCGGCTGCCGTCGAGCTCCATGAGGCCAGTTGGCAGGCGCGGCTGGAATCCCTGCTCAGCCAGGGCCAGGCTGCCGGAGCCGATCTGGTGGAGTTGTTCATCGAGCGCACCGACCATCTCGGGGTGCTGGCCGAACAGGACACCATCACCAATGTCAGCCCCTCCTTCGGCAGGGGGGCTGGCATCCGCGTGTTTCTGGGCCATCGCGATGGCTTCGTCTCCACCAACGACCTCAGTGACGCCGGTTTGCTGGCGGCCCTTGACCAGGCCCTGGCGATGCTCGGTCTGCAGCGCTCCGCCCAGAGTCTCAGTCGCTTCGACGGCCTGCCTGCCCTGCGGGATTTCGCCAGCTTGAAACGCGACTGGCTCGCTCAGGTTCCATCCCTGGCTGAAACCGCCGAGGCCCTGCTCAGGGGCACTGACCAGCTGAGCCGCCATGGCCAGCAACTGCAATCCCGCCGCGGCAGTTATGGCCGCGACTGGCAGGCGGTGCTGGTGGCCGCCAGTGACGGCACCTATGCCCATGACATCCGCCTGCACCAGACCCTTGGCCTCAATGTCCTGGCCGCCGATGGCGAGCATCGCGCCAGCGTCGGCCGCCGCTATGGCACCACCGACAGCCCCGACGACCTGCGCCAATGGGATGCCGAGGCTGCCGCCCTCGATCTCTGCCAGAGCGCCGGTCGCATGCTCCATGCCGACTACATCGAGGCCGGCCAGTTTCCGGTGGTGCTGGCCAACCGCTTCGGTGGCGTGATCTTCCATGAGGCCTGCGGCCATCTGCTGGAAACCACCCAGGTGGAGCGGGGCACCACCCCGTTTGCCGAACAGGTGGAGCAGCCGATCGCCCATGCGGCCGTCACCGCCATTGACAAAGGGCTCATCGGTGGCGCCTTCGGCTCGATCGCCATGGACGATGAGGGCATGGCGGCCCAGCGCACCGTGCTGATCGAGAACGGTGTCCTCAAGCGTTTTCTCAGTGACCGGGCCGGCGAACTGCGCACCGGCCATGCCCGCACCGGCAGCGGCCGGCGTCAGGGCCACACCTTCGCCGCCGCCAGCCGCATGCGCAACACCTTCATCGCCGCCGGTCCCCACAGCCCTGAGGAGCTGATCGCCTCGATCGACCACGGCCTCTACTGCAAGGCGATGGGGGGCGGCAGTGTCGGCCCCACCGGCCAGTTCAACTTTGCCGTCGAGGAGGGCTATCGCATCGAGAACGGCCAGATCACCAGTCCGGTCAAAGGGGCCACCTTGATCGGTGAAGCCAAGGAGGTGATGCCTCGCATCTCCATGTGCGCCAATGATCTCGAACTGGCGGCAGGCTTCTGCGGCTCGGTCAGCGGCAGCATCTTCGTCACCGTGGGCCAACCGCACATCAAGGTGGATTCGATCACCGTGGGAGGACGCTGAGCATGGAAACGACTCTCGATGCGGTGGCTCTGCGCAGCCGCCTGGAGACGCTGGCGAGCCGGCAGGGAATCCGCCAGTGGGATCTGGGGGCCGCCTGCAGCACCGACACCTCCGTGCAGGTGGACCGGGGCGAAGCCAAGCAGCTCAAGGGCGCCCAGCGCCGTTCCATCACCCTGCGGGTCTGGAACGAAGCGGGCCTGGTGGGCATCACCAGCACCTCCGACCTCTCCGATGAGGGGCTGGCCAAGGCCCTGGTGGGGGCGCATGAGGCCAGCGCCTTCGGCAACCAGGCCGAAACCGCCGCTTTCTCCCCCCTGGCCAGCGCACCCCTGGCGGTCCTGGATCAGCCCCTGCATGAGCAGCGCAGCATTCTGGAGCTCCTCGACACCCTCAAGGAAGCGGAACGCGAGCTGATCGGTCGCCATCACGCCATCGCCACCGTGCCCTACAACGGCCTGGCCCAGCGCAGCAGTGAGCGGATCTATCTCAACAGCGAGGGGGCCTGTCGCCAGCAACAGCTGACCACCGCCAGCGTCTACCTCTATGCCCGAGCCGAGGAAGCCGGCCGCAAACCACGCAGCAGCGGCGCGGTCCGCATGGCTTACGGCGCCGGCGATCTCGATATCGCCGGCTGCATCCAGGAAGCGGCTGAGCGCACCATTGCCCATCTCAACTACGCACCGATCAGCACCGGTCACTACACCTGCGTGTTCAGCCCGGAGGCCTTCCTCGATCTGATCGGCGCCTTCAGCAGCCTGTTCAATGCCCGCGCCATCCTCGATGGCATCAGCCTCAGCCACAGGGATTCGATCGGAGAGCAGCTGGCCGTGCCCTTCCTGTCGATCCACGACAACGGCCTGCACCCAGGCAACATCGGCGCCTCAGCTTTTGATGGCGAGGGCACACCCACGGCCAGATTGAGCCTGCTGGAGGGTGGCGTGCTCCGGAACTTCCTGCATTCCGAGGCCACCGCACGGGCCTTCGGGGTGGTGCCCACGGGTCACGCCGGTCTGGGTGCCAAGGTTTCGGTCGGGCCGGATTGGTTCGAAATCGGCCCTACCGCCGGCGTCTGCGGCGGCGAACCGGGACTGAACCGTTTCGCTGCCAGTGGCCACGGCGCCGGGGGCGAGCGGGGCCTGGTGGTGATTGATTCTCTCTCCGCCCTGCATGCCGGCGTCAAGGCTTCCCAAGGCTCCTTCTCGCTTCCCTTTGATGGCTGGCTCCTGCGTCACGGTGAACAGCAATCGATTGAATCGGCCACCGTTGCCGGCGATATTCGCCAGCTGCTGAAGGGCATCCTCGGCTTTGAAGGTGAGGCCAAGATCACCCCGGACGGTCTCTGTCCCTGGGTCTGGGTCGAGCACCTCTCGATCACCGGCGAAGCCTGAGTCAGCGCAGCCAAGGAGGAGCCATGAAAATCCTGTTCTGGGGGACGCCGTCCTATGCCCTGGCCAGCCTTGATGCCCTGGTGGCGGCGGGCCATGAGCTGGTGGGGGTGGTCAGCCAGCCTGACCGGCGGCGCGGACGCGGATCGGCCCTGGTGCCCTCGGCGGTGAAAGCCAGGGCCCTGGAGCTGGCTCTGCCGGTGTTCACGCCGGAGCGCATCCGCCGCGAGCCGGCCATGCAATCCGAATTGGCTGCCCTGGGAGCCGATGCCTATGTGGTGGTGGCCTTCGGCCAGATCCTGCCCCCCGAGGTGCTGGCCCAGCCGCCTCTGGGCTGCTGGAACGGCCACGGCTCCCTGTTGCCGCGCTGGCGCGGAGCGGCACCGATTCAATGGGCCCTGCTTGAGGGCGATACCCACACCGGCGTCGGCATCATGGCGATGGAGGAGGGGCTAGACACCGGACCGGTGCTGCTGCAGCGGAGCCTGGAGATTGGCTTGCTGGAGAACGCCGCCCAACTAGGCCAACGCCTCGCCGCGCTCACCGGCACGTTGCTGGTCGAGGCCCTGCCGGCCATCGAGGCTGCCGGCCCTGGTACCGAGCGGCAACGACTGGAGCGCTTGAAGCTGGTTGCCCAGAGCCAGGAGGGGGTCACCCATGCCCGGCTGCTCAAACCGGAAGACCGGCTGATTGACTGGCGGCAGAGCGCCCTGACCATCCACCGCCAGGTCATGGGCCTCTATCCGGGCGCCTGGACCCACTGGCGGCAACGGCGCCTGCAACTGCTGGCGAGCGAACCCCTGGTGCGGCGGCTGGCCGACCAGCTCAGTCCCGAAGCTGCCAAGGCGGCGGCGCGCTGGGGGCTGGCTGAGAACGGCGGCGTCAGCGCAGCGGCTTCAGCTGATTCCGCTGGCAAGCCCGCTGCTGGTCAGGTGCTCGAGGTGATGGCAGGTGTTGGCCTGGTGGTGGCCACCGGCGGCTGCCCGCTGCTGATCCGCACCGCCAAACTCGAAGGCCGCAGCGAGGCCACGGGCAACACCTTGATCCAGCAGCTTGGTGCCACCATCGGCGAACTCCTGGGCGAGCAGGCCGCCATACCTGCAGCGACAACCTGAGGGCCAGGCCAGTGGCCCCAGGAGGATCAGCCAGAGGCGCCAATCTCCAACCAGAGCGACATAAATCCGAAGAAACTATGAAGACCCTGCACCACCTTTGAGCGCGTGAATTGCTCTGCCGAAGGTCAAAGATGAAGACTTGTATTGTTAGGGTCCCGCCACACCCAAGGGTCGTCCGACCCGATTAGACCGAACTTGAAGTAAGGCCAGGTGTTCAAATGGATAATGACCTGTCGTTTGTCAATGCAACGGATTCGGGCTGTCAGATTTTCCGCGAAACAACGGGCCGCTATGTGGTCAGCCACGCATTGCAGCCCAGGCAGCAGCTGAAAGTGGCCACACTGGCCGGTGCCTATGCCGCTTGCCGAAGCTGGGAGCGGGGACAATGGGTGCATGTCTGAGGCATTGACCTTGTTGATGCCAGTCTGGGCATTGAGGATTGCGGCGTCGCTTGTCGGCGCTTTTTTCCTGGGCTTTGGTGTTGCCAACGCACGATCATCAGCAGCGATCATTGATTCGTTGAAGAATCGATCCTTTGCTTTACCCCAGGTTCTGTTCTGGCTGGGTGTGTGCACCCAGTCGCTGGCTGGTGCGGCACTGCTGCTTGGATTTCAGCCAGCCCTGATGGCAGGGATCTTGATTGTCTTCACCTTGGTGGCCCCACTCATCTTCCATAACTTCTGGGCCATGGAAGGTGAAGCTCGTTTCCTGAACCGCATTATTTTTATCTGTGATTACACCTGTGTCCTGGCCGTGCTTGTGCTGTTAGTGAGCTCAGATCAGCAGGCCTGGATCTCGCTGATCCAACTCTTTTGAACCAGCAAAACTGAGCCACCCTCTCAATCAAGGGAACCGTTTGTCAGAGAAGTGGGCATCAGACTTGATCGACAGGCAAAAGGGTGGCTTCGAATCAAGCCGCTTGCCTCAGCTGCATTTCAGCAGCAGGATGTGAGCTCAATCAAAGGGTCCGGCACGGTCGACTGCTGGCCAGGCGGGAATCCGAAGATCTCCAGGCTTCAGTTGCACAAGCTGTGACTCTGGTGCACAAGCTGCGACTCTGGCTCAACACGATGGCGAGGAACTGGTTGTGATTCCAATCGGAAAGTTTCAGCATCACTGGTCATGCCTCGGGTCGCGGTGTCTTGTCTGCCAAGGCCAGTAGGGGATTGACGAGCAACCCCCGGGTTCTTTCCCTGCGCCACCGCCGCTGAGACTGGCAGCCGGCAATCTCAGCTGGCAACAACCGTGTCCTGAGGCTGGCGGCGATGCAACTCATGCAGCCCTTCAAGCTGGTTGTGAACAGACACCAGCTGATCGCGGATGTGGCGGCTGTTATCGATGCGCGACAGGCTCAGCAACATGGCTTCGATCTGAGCCTTGCAGCCGATCAACACGCGGCACTCACTGGATCCGGGCTCGTAGGTCATGGGAGGGGACGGAACACCCCGCTACTGCAACGCAGATCGGCTCGAGAAACAGTGGTGGATGTAACAGGTTGATCAGCGACTGCGGGATCGACGCCGTCCGCCAGCCGCCGGCTCCCGGCTGGAGTCCCTTCCGCTGCGCCCGCCGCGGGAGCCAGCCGATGTCCCGCCACCCTCGCGGCGGCGCCCACGGCCACCACTGAGGTCGAGGGGCGCAGCCGAGTGCACGGTGGGCTCGAAGCCGGCAATCTCGCTGCGGGGCAACGGTGAGCCCGTGACGCGCTCAATCGCCCGCAGCAACTCATGCTCCTCGGCGGCCACCAGAGAAATGGCATGGCCGTTCAGGCCGGCTCGGCCGGTGCGGCCGATGCGATGCACATAGTCCTCGGCCACATTCGGCAGATCCAGGTTGACCACGTGGGGCAACTGGTGGATGTCGATGCCCCGGGCGGCGATGTCGGTGGCGACCAGCACCCGCACCTCACCGCTCTTGAAGCCTGAGAGAGCCCTGGTACGGGCTCCCTGACTCTTGTTGCCATGGATGGCTGCAGCTGAAATCCCCTCCTTGTCGAGGCGCTCTGCCATGCGATTGGCGCCGTGTTTGGTGCGTGAGAACACCAGCACCTGCTGCCAGTTGTTGTCACGGATCAGATGGCAGAGCAGATCCGGCTTGCGCGCCATGTCACAGGGATGCATCACCTGCTCCACCAGAGGCGTGGCCCGGTTCTCCGGCGTGGCCTGGAGCTGCACCGGCTGATGCAGCAACCCGGTGGCCAGGCGCCGGATCTCCGGTGAGAAGGTGGCTGAAAACAGCAGGTTCTGACGCCGCTCGGGCATCAGGGCGAGGATCTTGCGGATATCGCGGATGAAGCCCATATCGAGCATCCGATCCGCTTCATCGAGCACCAGGATTTCCACCTGATCCAGCCGCAGGGCCCGCTGCTGATGCAGGTCCATCAGGCGGCCGGGGGTGGCCACCAGCACATCCGTGCCCCGCCGCAGGCGATCGATCTGGGGATTGGCACTGACACCACCGAAGACCACATCGGAGCGCAGATCGAGATAGCGGCCATAGGCCGTGACGCTCTCGGCAACCTGGGCGGCCAGTTCGCGGGTGGGGGTGAGGACCAGGGCCCGCACAACGCCGGCGCGGGCATGGGGACCATGGCGCAGCCGTTCCAGCAGCGGCAGGGTGAAGCCAGCGGTCTTGCCGGTGCCCGTCTGGGCTGCGGCCATCACATCGCGCCCTTCGAGCACTGCTGGGATGCACTGCAGCTGGATCGGCGAGGGATGGCGATAACCCTTGGCCGCCACAGCCTTGAGCAGGGGCTCGGACAGGCCGAGGGCCGAAAAATCGACAGCCAGTCCTGCCACGGGAGCCACAGGGGCAACCGTCTCGGCATCAGCGGTCAGGGGCAGGGAGTCCGCAGTCCTGGTCGAAGCCGGCTGCGGTGCGGACTGGCGGCGGCGGGGGCCGGCAGACGAGGGGGACGGCGTGATCGGAACCATGCATCGAATCAAGCCAGCCTAGTTGGGCCCCCGCTCGCCAAGGCTGTAGTGAGCGCAGCACTCGCAGGGGCCATCGGGCATCACGGCACAGCGCAGCAAGGGACTGCGGGCATTGAAACGACAGCTGGGATCACCGATCACCCACTGGCCATGCCAGTGACGGGCATCGGCTGGTTGCTGTTCGGTTTTCACCTGCAGGGCCACCGCCGCCAGCTCATAACACCCCTGGCGCAGCCGGTAGCAATGACGGCGCTGCAGCACGAAATAACTGACCCCTGCGTGGCTGAGCCAATGACCGGGGAAGGGCACTTCGCCAAGGCTCGCCACCTCCAGGCGGCTGATCAGCCGATCGTCCTCGATCTGACGCAGCTCAATCTCCATGGCTGTTCAATCTCCACCTGAGTCGATCGCCAAGCCCGCTGCGATCAAACCGCTGTTGTGATCGAACGCTGCCTGGGGCCTCATGGCTGCTGGGAGCTTCATGACTTCTGCGAACTCAAAGGTTGCAGGACAGCGCTCCTGCGAGGTCCCAACCACTGCCACCTCCGGCTCCGGTCTCAAGCCGAAGCCTTTCAGCCCCCATCGGCACCGTTACGGGGCTCAACCACCTCAGGCACCGCCTCGACCACCCTGGCTGAAAAGCCCCAGAAAAACAGCAGCGCCACGATGATCAGCAGCGACCATTCCGGCAGCACCAGGGCGGGAAAGGCCAGCCGGATCAACAGGCGGATGCCCACCAGCCCCACGGCCAGGTAGCCCGCTGTTTCCAGATGGCGGAAAACTTCCAGCCAACGGATGAACAGCCCGGCGGTGAGTCGCAGGGCCAGCACGCCGATCACGCCACCGGCCATCACCAGAGGCAGCCGGTCGGTGACGGCGACGGCAGCGGCGACGCTGTCCAGCGAGAAGGCCAGATCGGTGAAGGCCAGCGTGGCCACCACCGACAGCAGGGAGGCCCCCATCAGGCTGCTGTCCTTGCCCTGGCCATCCTCGTCGTCACCGGCCTCGTTCTCCTGGTTCAGGAGGCTGACCAGGTGGTTGCCACAGAGCCACAGCAGATAGCCGGAGGCCAGTAACTGCAGGGGCCAGGCATGCAGCACCCAGCGGGCCGCCAGGATCAGGCCCAGACGCAGGACCAGGGCCAGCAACAGACCGATGTTGAGAGCCTGTCGCTGGCGATCCGGATCGTGCAGCCGGCGCGAGATGGCGGCCAGAGCAATGGCATTGTCCGCGGATAGGACAGCCTCCAGGGCCACCAGCAACGGCAGCAGCACCAGCACCTCGCGCCACTGATCAGCGTCCTGGACCAGAGCTGTCAGGGAAGGA
>CALPMR020000018.1 GCA_943324725.2 Bordetella parapertussis
CACCAGGGACGGCTGCGCCAACAGCACGATCAGCCAGATGCCACCAATCACCGGGATCAGACTGATGAAGATCCAGGGCCAGTCCTTGCCGACGTCGCGCAGGCGACGAACCAGCAGGGAGATGGAGGGCACAATTGAAGCGATGGCCCAGATCGAGTAGATCCAGCCAAAGAGATTGGCAACGTTGCTGAGAATCAGCAACACCACCGAGATGATCGCGTTTGCCAGCACGAACCACCAGTAATCGCCACGGTTGGAGCGGCCGCTGTAGTCAAACGAGCGTGACCAGGCCTTGGTGAAGGCATCGATCAAGGGGTTCATAGTGAACAGCGATCAATCCCCAGAGTGCTTCCAGTTCTGAGTGACGTCAATGGAACCTGAGCTCCTGGGGTTCTGAGCCCTGTCGGCTGGGTCGATGACTGCTGCTATGGGCTGTATGCAGCTTGTCGATCAAGCGGTGCCTCGCTGATGTGGCCCCGTCGGTTTGGGCCTGCGCCTGCCACGCCGGTTGTTGCTCCGCCGGGCCGTCACCCCGGCAGCGAATCGCGGGCCCAGCCGCTGACTGTCTCCACCAGCCGTTCGACCTGGCGCTGCCTGGAGGGATCGTCCGCCCAGCTGCCCAGCAGCTGGCGCCGCAGGCCGGCACTGGCCGGAGTGAGGTGATCGCCGGGCAGCTCCAGCAGCTCGCTGGCGTCCTGGCTGCGGCGCCCCAGGGCCTCCAGCAGCCTGGGGCTCTGGTCGAGCTCGTCGCGGCGGAAGCGCACCAGCAGGTTGCGGGGTTGCTGGTACTCGCTGGCGACCTGGCGCAGGGTTTCCTGTGGCGAGGGGCTGAATTCACTGCGAAAGCCGAATTGCTGACCCATCTCCGCCAGCAGTGGCACCGAACGCTCGGCCGAGAAGTTGTTGAAACTCAGGGCGGCCAGGGCCGTGCAACCGCGGCCGCCATCGGGGGCCAGCAGCTGCAGCTTGCAGCCCAGGCTGTGGCCCAGCCGCAGCAGCCGCTGCGTCCCGGGCCCGCTGCTCTCGCACTGCTGGCGATCGCGGCGCAGGCTGCGCCAGGCCTCATTGGCCTGACTCTGATGGTCAAAGCCCGGCACATAACTCCAGGCGCGCACACTCCAGCCCTGCAGGCTGAAGGCCTCCAGCAGGCGCCGGTAACTCAGCTGGGGAGTGGCGGCGAGATAGCTGCCGCCAATGAACTCCAGCCGGTCGCCGCCGCCGAACTCCGTGCTGGGTGGTTCGAGACACCAGATCGGACCCCGCTGAGTCCAGGCCGCAGCCTCAGCCATCGGCGCTTGCCTCTGAGCGCAGCTGCTGGAGCACCGCCAAGGCCTCGCGGCGATGGGCCGGCCCATCCAGCAGGTTGTTGAACACGTGGCGAATCATGCCGGAGCCGTCGATCACGTAGGTGACCCGCCCCGGCAGCAGGCCGAGCACGCTGGGCACACCGAAGGCCTTGCGCAGGCCGTTGCCCCGGTCCACCAGCAGCGGAAAGGGCAGCCGGTGCTTGCTGGCGAAGCGGCGATGGCTGGCGGCGTCATCGCCGCTCACCCCCCAGACCTCGGCGCCCAGGGCCTGGAGATCGCTGTAGCTGTCGCGGAAGGCGCAGGCCTCCATCGTGCAGCCGGGGGTGTCGTCCTTGGGATAGAAAAACAGCACCAGAGCCTTGCCGTCCAGGGCCTCGCTGCGCCGTTCCACCCCCTGGGCATCGACCAGGGCGATCTGGGGGGCGCGATCGCCTCTGGCCAGGGGGCTGGGCATGGGATGGAAACGGCAGATTCAAGCCTAAGAAGGGTCAGGCTCTGACGGTCTGTGACTTGCATGAGCTGGGAGCATGGGGGGTGCATACGGCGGTGGGCCATGACGGAGCAAGCCAGCTTCTGGGAACAAAGCGATCTCCTGGCCCTGATCCCGCCTGCCGGCCGGGCCCCGGCCGAGCCCCAATCGCCAGTCCTGTCCCTGGAGCCACCGCGTTCGGCGGCAGCGGACGCCGAGGCGCCGCCCGCCGTGACAGCGACCACGCTCACAGCGAGCTCCGTTGCAGCGGATTGTGATCCAGAGGATTGCGGTGCAGAGCATTCCGTCGCTCCTGACTCCGTCGACTTTGACGCTGTCGCTGCTCAGCCAGGTTCGCTGGGCTCCGCTCCTCAGGGGGCCTCGCCAGCCGAACTGAAGCCAGCAGCATCGGCCTTGCTGCCAGCGGAGCCAGCGTCTTCAGCCCTGGTTCCCGCCTTGGTGGCGGATGCGGCACGGGCTGACTCGACCACAGCGGCGGGCCAGGCCTCGCTGCAATCCGAGCCCACGCCAGCCGTTCCAGAGGGCTCCGAAACGGCAACCTCCGCAACATCTACATCCGCACTAACCACATCCGCGCCAGCTGCCTCTTCGGGGCCGGCGTTGACGGCAAGCCCCGCTGCACCGGTGGTGTCCCTGCCCACGCTGGCGTCGGCCGCAGGGCACTCCCTGCCCAGCTGTCCGGAACGGCTGCTGGTGCTTGACACCGAAACCACGGCCCTCAGCGTTGAGCACGGCCAGTGCATCGAGGTGGGGGCCGTGCTGTTTCACGTCAGCAGCCGGGCGGTGCTGATGCAGGTGTCATTCCTGTTGCCCTGTCCCAGCAATCCGGCTGAAGCGATCAATGGCATCCCGGCGCCGGTGAGTCGGCTGAGCCAGCCCTGGCAGGCCGGCCTGGCCTGTTTTGAGGCGATGGTGGCGGCGGCCGATGCCCTGGTCGCCCACAACGTCGCTTTCGATCGCCAGTGGTTCGGCCAGGCACCGTTGCCGACCCTCTCCAAACCCTGGATCTGCTCGATGGAGGACATCCGCTGGCCTGCCGATCGCCAGTTGCGGGCCACACCCTCGGTGCGGGACCTGGCCCTGGCCTATGGCATCCCGGTCTGGGCGGCCCATCGGGCCCTCACCGACTGCATCTATCTGGTGCAGGTGTTTGAGCGATGCCCCCAGCTGGAGCTGCTGCTGCAGGCGGCGCTGGAGCCCCGCCGCCTCTATCGGGCCCAGATCGGCTATGCCGAGCGCCATCGGGCCAAGGAGGCCGGCTTTCGCTGGAATGAGCCGATCCGCGGTGCCTGGAGTCGGCGCCTGAGCGATCGGGAGGTGGAGGCGCTTGGCTTTGCCGTTGAACCGGTGGAGGCCCTGGCTGGGGCGCTGCCACGCACGGCCTGAGCAGAGCCGCCGTTGACAGCCCAGCAAAAGGCCCGGATGGTCACCACCATCCGGGCCTGAAAACCCACGTTGTTGTCAAGAACAGGCCGGCAGCGGATCAGCCCAGGCCGAGTTGGCCGAGAATGCCCTGGCCGGTGAGGATTTCGGTCGCCAGACCGATCACGAAGCCGAGCATGGCCAGACGGCCATTCCAGGTTTCGGCGAAACCGACGAAACCGAAACGGGAAGGAGATTCAGACATCGGCGCTCAAGGGGTAGAAACTAAAGAAAAGCTTACGGGGTGAGGACGGCTTCTGGGGGGCCGCATTGTTCGGCATTGCCTTTGCCAGTGATCAGCTGGGCTGATCACGCCTGTGGTGAACTGGCTTTTGCCGCCTCCAGGCGACGGAACACCAGGCTGCGGTTGTGGGCCGGCATCGCCAGATCGGCCAGCGGTTCCAGGCCAAGGCTGCGCGCCTGCTGCTGGATCGCCAGGGCATCGCGAATCCCCATCTGCGGATCAGCGCTGCGCAGCTGGCGATCAAACGCCGCGTTGCTGGCCGCGTGGTGGATGCCGCCATCGTGAAAAGGGCCGTAGAGGATCAGCAAGCCACCGCCGTCCAGCACCCGGGCTGCGCCCGCCAGCAACTGGGGCACCGAACTCGCCGCCATGATGTGCAGTGTGTTGGCGCTGAACACCGCATCAAAGCGCTGCAACGGCCAGTGCTCCCGGTGATCGACATCGAGCTGCAGCGGCTCGGCCACCACGGCCCCGGAGGCCAGGGGGCGCCACGGCCAGGGGCCCGGGCCAGGAGCAGAGCCGGCTTCGGTGGCGATCCGCTCGGCGAGTCGGCTCAGATCGGCGTCACGATCGCTCGGCTGCCAGTGCAGGCCAGCCAGCTCCTGAGCGAAGAAAACGGCGTGCTGGCCCGTGCCGGAGCCGATCTCCAGCACCCGGGCCGCCGGCGGCAGCCACTGGCGCAGCACCGCCAGAATCGGCTGCTTGTTGCGCTCGCAGGCGGCTGAGAACGGCAGCACGTCGGGCCTTGGCAAGGGATCCATCATCCTCAGCCCTGGTCCAGGGGGCGTCGGATCACGATGCGGAACAATTGGTGCTGGCGATCAGCGGCCCAGGTGTAGATGGCGATCTCCCGCAGGATCAAGCCGTGCTGAGGCCGTGGCGCCCGGGGTCCTGCTGCCTGCTGCCACCAGGCCTCCAATCCGGCCCGGTCCTGGTCGATGCCGCGCCGCCGCGGTCGGGCCAGGGTGATGTGGGGCAGGGCCGCTCGCCGCTCGGGCGGCAGCCCCGCAGCCGCCAGAGCCGGTTGGCGCCAGCGCTCGATCAGCCCAGCGGTGAGTTGGCCGCCCCTGTCCCTGACCTGGTCTGGGTCCTGTCTCGGGTTCAGAGCGGCATCGGGCCCGAGCGTGAGCGCATAGGCCGAGGGGTTGCCGGCTGGTCCCATCGCCCGCCAGCCGCCGCTGACCACGGCGATGGCCGGATGGCGCAGGGGGGCGATGGCCTGCCAGGCCAGCAGGGCCCGTTCCTGCCCGCAGGGGCCGAGAAACGCCACGGTGATGTGCAGATCGGCGGCGGCGAAGGGGCGCACACCATCGGGCAGATCCACCAGCAGCTGCGTCAGGGCCGGCTCTTCAGGCACCACAAGGGCCAGAAACCAGTTGGCGGCGGCCAAGGGGTGGGCCACTCAATCACCCCAGCGCTGCTGACTGCCGCGGAGCAAGACCATCGGCTGGGCCGTGCCCCGCAGGGTCGCCGGCTCAGCGCAGCTCAAAGCAGAGCAGGTCGGTGCCGGGTTGCAGAGCCGTGATCGAGGCGCTCAGGCCCTTGGCCAGGCCCAGGCCATCGCCCTGGCGCAGGCGACCGCTGCGCGCGCTTGCTGGCCCCTGAAGGCTGAGCTCCAGTTCGCCTGAGATCATCTGGATCCAGCCCTGGCAGTCGGCGGCCAGGGGCAGCGCCAGGCTGTCGCCGGGCTGGGGCCGGCCCCGCCAGAGTCGCAGTGGCCGCTGGATCGCCATGGCGCCGCCATCGCCCTCGGGATCCAGCAGCAGGGTCCAGCCTGGATCGCTCGGGAACGGTCGCTGGTCGTAGCTGGGGGGGGTGCCTCTGATGCTCGGTTCGATCCAGATCTGCAGCAGACGGCAGCTCTGCTCGCTGCTGTTGATCTCGCTGTGCACGATGCCCGTACCGGCACTCATGCGCTGCACCTCTCCGGCCTGGAGCGTGCGGCGATGGCCGATCGAATCCTGGTGTTCCAACGCCCCCTCCACCATCACCGTGACGATCTCCATCTCGCGATGGGGATGCATGCCGAAGCCCTGACCGGCGGCGATGCGGTCGTCATTGATCACCCGCAGCGGTCCGAAGCCCATCCAGGCGGGGTCGACATGGTCGGCAAAACTGAAGCTGTGCCAGCTGTCGAGCCAGCCGTGCTGGCTGTGGAAGCGTTCGGCGGCGGGCCGCAGCACCAGATCGGCCTGAGCGACGAAGGGGTTGGTGTCCATGGGAGGGGCAGAGGGGAAGGGAGCGGCGCCAAGGGTTGGCGACGCCTTGGGCCATGGCTCGGACGGATCCTTCAGACTCTGGCGGCAACCGGCCGATCCGCACCATGCGCCCTTGGCGAAACTGACCTGATGCTGGCAGCTGCACCACCGATCACCCCCGTCGCCCGAGCGTCAGCGGTTCTGATGGCCTCAGGCCTGCAATCTGCGGCTGTGCCGTCTGCAGGTCTGCCGGCTCCAGCGCTGCCTGTGAGCTTGCGGCCGCTGGTGCAGTCATTGCAGAGCCATGGCTTCAAGGTTCTGCTGGCACCGCCGCCCCATCAGCGCAGTTATGGAGAGTTCGTGCTCCGCACCCGAACGCTCTGGATTGCACCGCTGAGTTTTGAGCTGGGGATCGGCAGACAGGTGTTTCTGCACGAAGCCACCCATGCGGTGCAGAGTTGTCCCCATGGGGTGCTGACGCCGGTGGGCTGGAAACTGCCGCTGGCGCCGGTGGTGTCCCAGGAAATCAGCGGCATTCTGGTGAACAACTACCAACATGGCAATCCGGTGCTGGAGCGGGAGGCTTTTGCCCTGCAGGGCCAGGCGGATGCCATTCCCCGGCTGCTGAAGGCGCTGTCCCAGCGCTGCCGCTAGGCGCAGAATCCCGATCGGAACCGGGCAGGGCCTGATGTCATTAAAGCCGTTCAGGGATGGGCGGGGCTGGAGCTCTCGATCAGCTCCACATGTTCCTGTTCATTGGCATCGTTGCGGCTGACGATGGCGATCGCGGCTTCGGTGGCACTGAGGTTGGTGGGTTGATGGGCCAGGCCAGGGGGAATGTAGAGAAAATCGCCGGCATGATTGACCACGGAGTGCTGCAGATGGTCGCCGTAGCGGGTCAGCACCGTGCCCTGAACAAGGTAAATCGCCGATTCCGAGCCG
The DNA here is from genome assembly GCA_943324725.2 of Bordetella parapertussis. GTDB lineage: Bacteria > Cyanobacteriota > Cyanobacteriia > PCC-6307 > Cyanobiaceae > Cyanobium. The sequence continues at coordinate 6,604 of CALPMR020000018.1, forward strand.
AGGTGACGATGGGCCCTGGCGCTGGCCCCGGGCGGGATGACGACGCGATTGAGGGAAAGTCCTCTGGCGCCGCTGTTGGCGCCGGAGACACCGACAAACTGCTGCAGCTGTTGCTTGCTGAGGGTGCTGGCACTGGGGCGAATGGTGACGACGCCACCACCACCAGGCTTGCCGATCACCTCATCCGCGCCGACGCGCAAGGGCAGGATCAGCAACGGCAGGATGGCCAGGCCGATCAGCAGCGGCCGGCGGCGTGGGTTGGCCGGATCGGTGCATTCAAGCCTGGGGCCAGCGATACCGCCGGGACGAACGTTCAGCAAGCGGCTCATCATCGCGAACGGGACTCTTCATCACGACGGTCGCCAGATTAATGCCGTTGCGCTGCTGGCCTGGGCCGCAATCGGTCGTCAGCCATCCCCTCCCCTGCAAGCCAGTCCGATCGAGGCCGTCGCTTGCTCAGGCCTCGTGATGGCGGGGCGCCAGGCCGTAGACCGGGGTGTCAAGGCCGGCCTGGCGTGCCTTGAGCTGCAGGGCCAGATAGAGCGAATAGTGGCGGCATTGGTGCAGGTTGCCGCCGTGGATCCAGAGGTTGGGCACCTGGGTGGGCTTCCACATGTTGCGCAGTTCCCCTTCCCAGGGGCCGGGATCCTTGGGGGTTTCCGAGCCCAGACCCCAGACCTTGCCCAGGCGGTCGGCCAGCTCCGGCGAGATCAGCTCCGCCAGGTAGCGGTTCATCGAGCCGAAGCCTGTGGCATACACCACCAGGTCGGCGTCCAGTTCGCTGCCATCGCTGAGCACCACCGTGCGAGGGGTGAGCCGTTCGATCGTGACACCGCTGCGCAACTGGATACGGCCATCGGCCACCAACTCCGAGGCGCCGACATCGAGGTAGTAACCCGAACCGCGCCGCAGGAACTTCATGAACACACCGGAGTCATCGGCGCCGAAATCGAGCAGGAAGCCGCGGGCGGCCAGCCGGGCGTAGAGATCGGCGTACTCCAGCCGCATGGCGTCATAAATGGGCTTCTGCCAGCGGGGCAGCAGGCGGTAGGGGATCGAGGCCGTCGTCATGTCGGCATCGTCTGGGGTGATTCCAGCGGCCAGGGCCTGCTCGGACTAAGAGCCGGCGAAGGCGAGCCGCTCCAGGGCCGGCATCGGCGCCACCAGGGTGGAGCTGCGTTGAACCATCGTCACCGTCGCCGCCCCGCTCTCCCACAGGGCGGCGGCGATGTCATGGGCGGAGTTGTTGGAGCCGAGCACCACGCAGTGCTTGCCCACGTAGGCATCGGGTCCCGGATGGCGAGTGGAGTGGTGTTGATCTCCCAGGAACGTCTCCTGCCCGGAGATGGTCGGTACGTTGGGGAAGCCGGCAACCCCCGTGGCGAACACCAGCTGGCGAGGCCTCAGGGTGTGGGCGCTGCCGTTGCGCTCCACCGTCAGCTCCCAGCGCTGCTGCTGGGCATCGAAGCGGGCGCTGCGGGCCGGGCAGGAGCCCCAGACATTGAGGTCCATGACACTGGCATAGGCCTCCATCCAGTCCGCCAGCTGATCCTTCGGCGTATAGAGCGGCCAGCTCGCCGGGAAGGGCAGATAGGGCAAGTGGCAGTAGTGCACCGGATCATGCAGGCACAGCGTCTTGTAGCGATTGCGCCAGTGATCGCCGGGGCGGGGCAGTTTCTCGACGATCAGGGTGGGCACGTCGAGTTGCCTCAGGCGGGCGCCGAGGCTCAGGCCCGCCTGGCCGCCGCCGATGATCACCACCTCGGGTTGCACCGTGATCCCGAGGGCCGCCCGCTCCGTGGCGCGCCGCTCCGCCCAGCTGTGGCGGCCGGGCTGGATCCCATGTTCTGCCCCCAGGGGGCGCCGCTGGCCGAGATGCTGCTCGTGCCCCTTCAGCTCCTCCATCGCCGTGAACAGTGTCCAGGCCTTGCCCTCGCGCAGCCGCACCTGGCCGATACCCCGCGCCACGCGAGTTTCAAACTGGAACCAGGCCTCCTGCTGTCCTTCGCTGTCGCTGGCGTCGCCTTTGAGGGCAAAGCCATGCGGGGCGACATCGTCCAGCATTGCCGCCAGCATGGCGGCAATGGCGTCGAGCCCCTCCTCGGTGCGCAGGTTCCAGGTGAAGATCACCAGATCCCGCCAGTAACAGTCCGCGCTGAACAGGGCCGGCAGCTCCTCCAGCCGGCGTTGCTCCAGGGCGGCGGCGAAGCGGGCCAGCCAGGCGCTGGTACTGGCAGTGGCACCAGCAGTGACACCAGCAGTGGCACTCGAGGTCGCAGCGGCGGTGGTGGCGGCAGTCATGGCCGGCAGGCAAAGCAACCGCAAGAGCTTGGATCAGCAGGGCCGCCACAGCCCGGCGAGCGGTGCTCTCTGTTGCAGGACCGACAAACTTCCCCACGCAGGTGCCCTGATCCTGCGTCGCCAGAGGCGCCATGGCAGCTCGATCCATCGCCGCCCCGACGCTCGCTCCTGCCAGTTCCACCCCTTGCCCGGCCCGAGCTCGAGGTTGTCTGTCGGTTGAGCTGAGCCGCTTTGTTCTCGCTTCCCTCCGAACGATGCCCCGGATGTCGCCCTGGAGCTCGCCACCAGCGCAAATCCGACCCGCCGATGACTCCCTGGCGGCGACGAGCTGCAGCGCTGACGATGGTCCGCGCGGCTGGGGTCAACAGAGTGGGTGCATTTTTTGATCGTTTCTGGATGGATGATCGGCAGGAGAATGTAGCCCAGGCCGTCAAAGTATTTGTCAGTGTAGCCTTTTTAATGTACTGTCTGGAGATTACTGAGCAGCGGTGATTCACCATCCACCGGTTCGGCAAAATAACTCCAGTGATGCGGCTGGAGTTTCACCACAAAGGGCCCAGCCTGACGCTGTTGGCTTCGACTTCAAGCTGGGTCTCGAAGCTGCTGGGCGATGCGGTCGGTGCGTTAGCCTCAGCGGCACCAGTCTTCGACAATGACGGATTTGATCACACCTACCGCTGCAGCAGCTGGTCAACAGGCTTTTCTGTTGATTGCCTCCCGCTTCAGTCCCACGGATCTCTGGAGCAGCATCGAAAAGGCCTGGCCTGATCTTGCCCAGCTTGGTGTCCAGTGCCTCTGGTCGGCGCCGTTGTATGGACGCCATGGCGTGGGTCTGTATGTCACGGCGACCACCCGCGAGCAGATTGAATCCTGCGCCGAGGCCCTGCAACAGCTTGTCGACAGCAGCCAGGTGGAGATCAGGCTTTGCAAAAATGATGGCCACGTCCATCCCCTTGCCGCTGCTCAAACGCTCCATCCTGTCCAGGGATTGGTGGCGATCAGCCTGTTGCCGGAAGGCCAGACCAGGGAGAGCGAGATTGTCCTTGAATTGCAGTCCCTCGCAGGCGTTCAGCAGGTCCGGGCCTGTTATGGCGAGTCGGATGTGTTGATGCTGCTGGCCGCCGCTGATCTCGATGGTTTTCGTGAGGTGCTCGTGCACCGGATCCGCGGTGCTGATGGCGTCGCCACCACCAGCACTCGCCTGGTTTATGCCCTGCATCGCGGCTGAAACCACAGAATCCAGATCGCCAGCCCCAGGGCCAGGCCGACAGTGAAGATCTTGATCGGCCACCAGGTCCACACCAACAGGCCAAAGATCAGCAGCACCAGCAGACCGATGCCCAGCAGGATCGAGGTGACGATCGGATGGCCGGCCAGGGGCCAGCTGCCTGGCACCGGACCGGGCCGTTGCTGGCGGGCCTGACGCAGGATCAGCGCCGGCACGATCCAGCAGCCGACGGGAATCCCGAGACCGCCGCCGATCGAAAGGGCCTGGGTGAGATTGGTGGATCCGCCCTGCATCCAGGCCAGGATCAGCAGCAGGCCCGCCAGCGTCGGCAGCGCCGGCAGCAGCTCCTTGCCCCAGCCGGTGCGGGCCAGGGGCAGATCGCGCAGCTGATTGCCCAGCACCCCGCCGGCGCGGATGGCGGCGAATCCCGAGAGGGTGATCGCCAGGGCGGCGCAGAGCAGGGCGACGACGGAACTGCCCGATCCCCCCAGCGCCACCAGCACCGTGCCCTTCATGCCCTCCAGGCTTTGGCGTGGTACCACCCGGCAGACGAGGGCGAGCCACACCATCACCACCGCGATCATCCCCAGGCTACCGGCGATGCTGCCCCGGATCAGACTGCCGCCGGCGGGGTCGCGGGGCAGCACGAAGCTCGCCGCCGGCGCCAGCAGCGACGATCCGAAATAGGTGTAGAAGCTGATCGCCAGCAACGACGACCACGGCGGCAACGACCAGGGATTGATCTGGGCCAGGGGTGCCCAGAACTCCTGCAGGCTGAAGGGGGCCATGCCGGGAACGACGCCGATGCCGATGCCAAGCAACAGCAGAAAGGTGACGATGCCCAGCAGCAGCATGACGCTGAAGCCCAGGCTGCGGCGCGAATTGAGCGCCACAATCAGCACCGACAGGCCCAGCAGCCAGGGGATCTGGGGGGTGTGGCTGAGCCCTGCCATCACATCGACAAAGCCCAGCAGGCCCCCCACCAGCGCCGTGAACCACATGGTGAGGATGGCGAAGGTGGCCACCCGGTTGCCCATCGGCCCCAGGTAGTACTGGGCCACGGCCGGCAGGGTGTGGCGCCCCCGGGCGTCGTCGCCGAGCCGCACGATCGACTCACTGAGGCCTGCGGTGATCAACACATTGCCGGCGCCGATCAGGCCCAGGCTGATCAGCCCCAGGCCAGGCCCGAGGCTGGCGGCGGCGATGGCCGACACCAACAGGGTCTGGGGCAGGGGCAACAGCAGCGAAAACAGCAGGGACAGAGCGAAGGGGGGCAGGTCCAACAGGCGCTCCAGCCCTTGATGGCGAAGGGCGGGGGTCTGAATCACGGCAGCAGCCTTGGGCTTCAATCGAACCAGCATGCAGCGCGGCCCTCCGGGCGGTTGACTGACGCGCCGTCCGTCCGTCAACCGCCACCCAGCCAGGCAGACGGGGTCGCTGATTCGTATGCCTTCGTGTCGCCGCTCACCAGCAGCCCAGATGACGATGCACGAAGCTGGAGTCACGAACCGTGGTCACCATGCCCCAGACCCAGCGCCAGCGGCCCCTGCCCCTGGTCATCACCCGATCCCCAGCCGAAGCGGAACCCCCCGCCAAGGACAAGGCCGAAGCCGAGCGCCGGGGATTCGGCGGTGGCAGTGAAGCCAGGCCATCCAGACGCAAGGGTGGCAAGAAGCGCAGTCCCTCGCTCAGCAAGGCGGACTGGGGCCCGCTCGGCAAACATCCCGACATCGAAGCGATCGTGGCCAGGCAGCGCCTGCACCTGCCCCTCTCCGGCCGGATCAGTGAAGGGGCTGTGACCCGGGCCTGGAAAAGCGCTGCTGCCGAGCACCATCCCGATCGGGGTGGTAAGCACGACACCATGCAGCTGGTCAATGGTGCCCGTGATCTGCTGCTGGGACGAGGCATCAGCTGATCGGGCCCGGGGCATCGCCAGGTCGGCCCTGGGAACCCGAGCATGAAGGGACCGTTCAGCGGTCGATACAACGGCAGCCAGCGCCCCTAGCTTTTTGAAAGCCAAGGTCAGCTGATGCCGATTCATCCTCTGGGCTCGGGCGACGCCATTCAGCTCTCACTCCCTGGATTGCGCAAGGCACCGACAGGCATCCGTGGCTTCGACGCGATCAGCGATGGCGGCCTGCCCCAGGGTCGGCCGACGCTGGTCACCGGCTCGGCTGGATCGGGCAAAACCATGTTCGCCACTGAGTTTCTGGTGCAGGGTGCCCTCAGTTACAACGAACCGGGGGTGTTGCTGGTTTTTGAGGAATCGGTGCAGGATCTGGCCGCCAACATGGCCTCCCTGGGTTTTGATCTGGCCGCCATGGTGGCCGCCCGCCAGTTGGTGATCGAATCCTGCCGGATCCGCTCGGCCGAACAGGTGCTGGCCGGCTCCTTTGATCTGGAAGGTCTGTTCGTCCGCCTGGAGACGGCCGTTGATCGGATCGGCGCCAAGCGGGTGGTGCTCGACACGATCGAGGTGCTGCTGGCCAGCTTCGGTCAGGAGGGCATCGTGCGCAGTGAGCTCATCCGCCTGTTCGACTGGCTGAAGCAGCGTGGGCTCACCACGGTGGTGACCGGTGAACGGGGCTGTCGCGGCGAGTTGACCCGCTACGGCATTGAGGAATACGTCTCCGACTGCGTCGTCGTGCTCGACCATCGGGTGCAGGACGAGATCTCGACGCGGCGACTGCGGCTGGTGAAGTATCGGGGCTCGATCCATGGCACCAACGAGTACCCCTTTCTGATCACGGATCGGGGCTTCATGGTGCTGCCGATCACCTCCCTTGGCTTGACCTACCCCGCCTCTCGAGATCGGATCTCCACCGGTATCGTCGAGCTGGATCAGATGCTGAGCGGCGGTATTTTCCGTGGTTCCACCCTGCTGATCACCGGCACATCTGGCACGGGTAAGACAACGGTCATGGCCCATCTCATCGAAGCAGCTTGTCGCCGTGGAGAGCGAGCCTTGCTGATTTCATTTGAAGAATCACCCGATCAATTGATCCGAAATCTCAGTTCCGTTGGCATCGATCTTCAGGCCTGGCTGGACACGGGTCTGCTGTTGATCTGGGCTGATCGTGGTTCTTCCAAGGGATTGGAAGAACACCTGGGAAGATTGGAACAACTGCTGGATGATTTCCAGCCCTCCCTGGCGGCTCTGGATGCCATGGGAAACCTGAGTCACGTCGGTAGCGAGCGGGAAGTGATGACCACCTTGGTGCGGGAGATTGATCTGATGAAGAGACGCGGCATCACGGCTGCCATCAGTGCTCTCACCCACCAGGGAAACGAGGAGAAAAGTGTCATCGGCATCTCCTCGATCACTGACACCTGGCTGTTGCTGCGCAATGTTGAGAGCGACGCCGAACGCAACCGCCTGCTGGTTGTGATCAAGAGCCGCGGCATGTCCCATTCGAACCAGGTGCGCGAGTTCTGCATCACCGATCAGGGGGCGAGGCTGCTGGATGTAGCGATCGGCCCCGATGGCGTGCTCACCGGCTCCGCCCGGGCCCAGCATCAAGTGCGGCTGCAGGCCACAGCCGCCCGCCGCCAGGCCGAGATCCAGCGGCGCCGCCAGGCCCTTGAACGCCGCCGGGCCCAGGTGGAGGAGCAGGTTGCAGCGCTGCAGGAGCAGCTCGATGGCGAACGCGCCGAGTTGGAGGCGCTGGTGTTGGAGGAGCAGGAGCGCAGCGTCAGCGAGGCCAGCTTGTTGCTGCAGGCCGAGCAGAACCGCACAGCACGTCAGGGCCAAGGACCATGAGCGCCACCCCAGAGGCCCTGCCTGAGCCGGCCCGGCCGACAATGGTTCTCACCCTTTACATCAGCGGGGCGTCGCCACGCTCCAGTGCGGCGCTGATGACGATCCGGCGCATCTGCGACGAGGAACTCGCCGGCAGGGTGGAGCTGAACGTGGTGGACATCCGCAGCAACCCGGCCGCGCTGGTGCAGGATCACGTCCTGGCGGTGCCGGTGTTGATCCGCCGCTGGCCCGAGCCACTGCGCCACATCGTCGGCGATCTGGCCAATGCAGAACGGGTGCGCGCCGCTCTCGATCTCGCGCCGCTGCCGTTGGCGCCGGAGAGCGGCAGGCCCACGCCCCAGCGATGAACCCGAACCCACCGCCGCCTGAGTCAGACGAGCTGCGGCGGCTGCGCACCCAGGTCGCTGACCTCAGTGCGGCTCTGACTGCCATCCGCAGCGGCGATGTCGACGCCTTGGTGCAGGGTGAGAACGGCAGTGTGGAGCTCTACAGCAGCAGCTCCGCCGATCGTCCCTATCGCGTGATTGTGGAGCAGATGGGGGAGGGTGCGGCCACCTTCAGCGCCGAGGGCCTGATTCTGTTTGCCAATCGGCGCCTGGCCCAGCTGATTGCACGTCCGGAGGATTGGCTGAGCGGCCGGCCGATCAGCGCGTTGCTGCCCGAGGCCCAGCATCCGGATCTGCACCGTCTGTTGTCGGAGGAGACAGGCCGCACCGTCAGCGCGCCGCTCAATTTCTGCCGCGCTGATGGATCCACGCTGCCGGTCCTCGTCACGGTCAGTCGTCTCGACGTTGAGGCCAGCTCGCGCTACTGCCTGATCGCGGCGGATCTCAGCCCGATTCGGCTGGCGGAGAAGGCCCTGGTGGATTCGGAGCTGAGCTTTCGCATGCTCGCGCTCAACTCCCAGGACGGCATTGTGCTGCTGGACTGGAACAGTGGCCGCATCAGCCTGGCCAATCCCGCCATCGCTCGGCTGCTGGGCCGCGACGCCAGCAGCCTGATTGGCCAGACGCTCTGGCAGATCGATGCCTTTGAGAGTCAGCCGCAGGCGGAAGCCCTGTTCCGAGCACTCCAGAGCCGGAGCAGTGTCCGCTGCGACGCCATGACCCTGAAGGCTGTTGATGGCTGCCTGCGGGAGGTGGAGTTTGTCAGCAACGTTTACCTGGTCGGGGAGGAGCAGGTGATTCAATGCAACATCCATGACATCTCCGATCGCAAGGCCGCCGAACGACTGGCCCTGCAACGTCAGAGCGAGGTGCTCCAGAGCCTGCAGGATATGGTCGCCGCCCTGGTGGCCCTCAGTGAAGCGCGCGATCCGTACACCGCCGGCCACCAGGCCAGGGTTGCCGATCTGGCGGTGGCGATCGCCCTGGAGATGGGCCTCGACGCTGACCTTGCCAAAGGGATTCATATTGCCGGCCTGGTGCATGACATCGGCAAGTTCGCCATCCCCGCCGAAATTCTCACCAAACCCACCAAGCTCAAGCCCGCCGAACATGCGTTGCTGCGCACCCATGTGCAGGCGGGCTATGCGGTGCTGGCGCCCATTCACTTCCCCTGGCCTGTGGCAGAGGCCGTCCATCATCATCACGAACGACTTGATGGCAGCGGTTATCCCCAAGGTCTCTTTGGCGAGGCCATCAGTCTTGGCGGCCGCATCCTGGCGGTTGCCGACACGCTGGAAGCGATGGCGACCCATCGCCCCTACCGCTTCTGCCCTGGTCTTGAGGCGGCCCTGGCCACGATTGAAGCGGGTCGAGGTCAGCTCTACGAACCGGCCGTTGTCGACGCCTGCCTGCGCCTGTTTCGCGACAAGGGCTACAGCCTGGAAGCCCCCCAACCTGAACACCGTCCCCAGCTGCCCGCAGGCTATGGCTCAGAGCCTGATCCTGATCCTGGTCGCCATCTGCCGCCTGGTCGCCTTGATGATGCATTTGGAGCAACAAAAAGATCTGGGTTGCAATCCGGATGATCCAACAGAAGATGAAGCCTGGCAGCAACGAGCCTATGTTCACTCTGGAGAGCGTCGATCGTTCACGATCAACAAGCGAAGTATCAGCTCTGACCACAACATCAAAGAAACCTACAGGCGCGCTATTTCATTGCTGGAAACTGCTGGACCATAGGGCGATTTGCGGCAGTTCGGGCGCTGTCCTTGATTTGTGGGCGGCTCGCTGCCTGCAGGGGCCATATCTTTGGTGTGGAGTTGCCCTCGGCTTGAAGCCAGAAGCCCTGGGCTCCAGTGATCAGCGTCTGCGGTGTGATTCTGGTATTGGTTGGAATCAACTGTCGATTCAGATCCCTGATTCCGGTATCTGTGGATGACGGCCGACCAGTTGATCATTCACTCCATGGTGTGACAACAAAGTTGCTCTTACACCTTGCCCATGAACTCTCCCCAGAGCTGGGCCGCCAGAGCACCTGAGGCATAATCTGCCGGGTGGTTGTCATCGTTCCCCATCCAGATGCCTGTGAGGATGCCCCGACTGGGGGAATAGCCGATGAACCAGGCATCGACACCATCATTGGTGGTGCCGGTCTTGCCGCGGGCATCAGCCACGCTGCCGGCATTGCGACCGGTGCCCACCTGAACCACCCTGCGCAACAGGCCATCCATGGCCTGGGCCAGCTGTGGATCGATCAGCTGCTGCGGCTTTTCGCCAATCGGTGTGGTCACACCAGATGGCGGGCACTGGGCCAGATTGAGGGCGGACTTGCAGATCCCCAGGTCGTAGATCCGCTCGACGCCATGCATCGGTACGCTGCGCCCGCCATTGGCCACTACCGCATACGCCCGTGCCATTTCATAGAGCAGGGTTTCCTGTCCTCCCAGCACCATGCTGTAGTTCTGCTCCAGGGGTGTGCTGATGCCCAGTTGCCTCGCCCTGTGGATCACCTGATTCAGACCAGCTTTTTCAGCCAGGCGCAGGGCGACGACATTTTCGGAATAGGCGAAGCCATCGGCCATGCTCATGCGACCATCAGCGCCCACCGGGCCATGACCGCAACCGGCCACGTAACTCAGCGGGGCGCAGGAAACTGCATCCTGGGGTGTGGAACCGGCTTCGAGTGCGGCCAGGTAGGTGAACAACTTGAAGGTGGAACCCGGCTGGCGCATCGCCTGGACTCGATCAAAACTGGATTGCTTGTAGTCGCCGCCACCGACATAGGCGAGGATGTCTCCGGTTTTGATCTCGATAGCAATCAATGCCGCCTGGCTCACGCCCAATGGCTTGGCTTTTATGTCCAGGAATTGGCGTAGTTGTTGTTGAGCCAGGGATTGCAGACGGGGATCAATGGTGCTGACAACATAGTAATTTCCACCTTCCCTGTCGGAATCGAGATTCAAGGCAAATCGGGTTCCGGCAAGTTCGGCTGAGATGTAGTCGCTAAAAAATGGATAACTTGTGAATGAAGACTGTCTGCATGCCGAGGGATCGGTGTTCAGGGGCCTGCGGCTGGCATCGATCAATTGCTGATCATTGATGTAACCCTCGTCGTGCATGCGCTTGAGCACGAGGTCCCGGCGCAATTTGGGCGTCCAGATTTTTTCGTCCGGTAGCGGTGGCTCGGGCTGACCGCTGCGCTGCTGCCGCGCTTCTCTCTCCTGGCGCCGAGTTTCGGGGGAGGGTGCGTAGCAGGGGCTGTAGCCGTTCGGCAACGGCAGCAGTCCCACCAGGAAAGCCGATTCGGCAAGATCAAGCTGGCGGGCCGACTTGCGGAAATACAACTGGGCCCCTTGCTCAAAGCCATCAGCTCCCAGGCCGAGATGGGCACGATCGAGATACATTTTGAGGATTTCGTTTTTACTGAAACCCGTTTCCAGTTGCCAGGCCATCCAGAGCTCGCGCAGCTTGCGCCGCAGGCTGTAGTCATTGCCAACGGAGGGGTAGTAGATGCGCGCCACCTGTTGGGTCAGCCCACTGCCGCCGCCGCTGTGGCGCAGCAGGGAGCGCAGGGTGCCGAACACATCCAGGCCGCTGTTCCAGCCGAAGCGGGAGTCCTCCGAAGCCAGCAGGGCCTGGCGCAGCTGCAGCGGATAGGCGTTGAGGCTGGGCAGAGCCGTGGCCGAGCCCTCCTTGGCATCAACCTGGCGGCGATCGCTGCTGACGATCTTCACCGGTCCACCGATCGCCCGGATGTGGGAGCCGCCGGCGATGCTGCTGGCCAGCAACAGCCCCCCCATCGCCAGGCCCGAAACCGTCAGGGCCGTGATGCCGCCCCAGTGCCAGAGGCGCTCCAGGCCGCTGCGGGGGTGGAGATAGCGCAGGGTGGGCGCCTGGGCGAGCGATGATCCCAGTTGCAGGGCATCGCCATGGCGCAGCCTGATGGAGCGGATGCGCTGATCCTTCCAGAACACCCCATTGGCGGAGTTGAAGTCCTCCAGGCAGGGATCGCGATCGCTGGCTCGCTCCCGCTCGACAACACAGTGCACGCGGCTGACGCCATCGGCATCGGCCACCAGCTCAACGTGCGGATCGCGGCCGATCCGAATCCGCTCCGATCCCAGCGGCAGCCGCTGCAGGCGCACACCATCGCGCCAGAGTTCCAGCGAGGCCTGGCTTGCCTGCAGAGCCCTCCAGCCCTGGCGTAGGGCCCTGCAGCGCTCAGGCCAGCTGCCGTGTCTCCATCGTTCGATCAGCTGGCGGTTGGTCGGGGGGGGCTCAGCTGCATTCGATGCCCTGGCGAGCTGGCTGGCCTTGGCTGGCTCTGGCCTCTGCGCGCCTGACATTCCTTGTCCCACCGGCCGGGTATGCCCTTGTTGCCTACACTAGCTTGTGTCATTTTCAGGGCCTGGTGGTGGAGCAACGGCGCGACCCCTGGGAATCCTTTCGGCTCTGGGTGGCGCTGACGATCGGCCTCTACGCGATCCGCGCCGCCTTTGTCATCACCTGGCCCGGAGCCATCCCTGGCTTTGTCCTGGTGCTGATGGTGCTGCTGGCTCTTCTGCTGGCGCTGAGAGCGTTGTTGTTTCCCGGTCGGATCAGTCCCTGGCGGGACGGTGAGGGCGGCTTCTGGAGCGAGATGCGCCAGGACTGGGGCCACTGGTGGCGCCGCCGCCTCGGAGGCCGATGAGCGGCGAAGCCCGCCTGGTGTTGCGCCAGGACCCCAGCAAGGTGGCAGCGCTGGATCGCAGCCAACCGCTCACCATCGGCAAGGCCGCCAACAACAGACTCTGTCTGCCGGGATTCGAGGCTGTCGCTGCCAACCATGCGGTGGTCAGGTTTTCCCGCAGCCACGGCTGGCTGGTCTGCGACTGGGGCAGCCCCCAGGGCACCCTGCTCGAAGGTCGGCGTTTCCAGCAATGCCGCCCGCTCGCCGATGGCGATGAGATCCAGCTGGGCGGCCAGGGGCCGGTGCTGGTCTTTCGCCTGTCGGCCGCATCCGCCGCGCCGACAACGCCAGCGCCCAGCGGTTCGCGCTCGTCCGATCGCTCCGGCCGGGCCAGGGCTGCGGCCAGGCTGTCAGCTGCGGCCGCTGTGGAGATCGGCGGACGCCAGCTGGCGCTGGATCGGGTCGCTTCAGCCTTTGTGCGCAGCCAGCCGCGCTATCCGCAGATCTTCAGTTGGTGGGCCCTGGCATGCCTGGGCGGGCTGTTGCTGCTGCCGGTTCCCTGGCTGTTCTGGCCCTGGGAAGTGGCGGCCCTGGTGGCCTGGTTGGTGCTGGGTTCGCGCAAGGAGCACACCCTCGTGCTGACCTTGCGGGATGGCATGGCCTATCGCCAGAACTTTGCCAGCAAAGCCACGGCCCTCGCCCATCGCCAAGGCATCCGCCAGGCCATCGGCCAGAGCCTCGATGCCTGAGCTGCTGCTGTGAGTGCCCTGCTTCCAGTCGGTACGACGCTTGCGTTCCAGGGCGTCTCCGGGCCTGTCACGGTGGTTCGTCTGCTCGGCGGTGGCGGCCAGGGGCAGGTGTATGAGGCTGTCTATGCCAACGAGCCGGTGGCTTTGAAGTGGTATTTCCCCAGCTGCATTGCGAAGGACATCGGGCTTGAGCAACGCCTGCTTGAGTGCATTCGAGCCACCAGCCCGAATCAGAGTTTTCTCTGGCCGATGGCGTTGCTGTCTCTCCCCTGCGACCTCGCCTCCCGGTTGTCCATACCCGCCGGTAGTTTTGGCTACATGATGGCGTTGCGTCCTGCTGATTATGTCGGCGTTCACGAACATGTGGGTGGCCATCTGCAGATCAGTCTGCGCCATGTACTGCGAGCTTGTTTCTTCCTGGCCGAAGCCTTCCATGAGCTGCATCTCAAAGGGCTTTGTTATAAAGACATTTCGCTTGGCAATCTGTTCCTGCAGCCCCGCAGTGGGCGCATCCTGATCTGTGACAACGACAATGTCGATGTTGATGGTCGCGATCTGGGCTGCGCCGTCGGTACCCCTGGTTTCATGGCTCCGGAAGTGCTGTTGGGCCGGATCAAGCCCGGAGCTCGCAGTGATCAGTTTTCCCTGGCGGTGTTGATCTTCCGCCTGCTCACCCGCCACGATCCACTCAAAGGCAAGCTGGAACTCCAGATTCGCTGCCTCGATGAACCGGCCCGCCGGCGCCTCTACGGCGAGGATCCGGTGTTCATTTTTGATCTCAATGATGAGCGCAATCGTCCCGATCCCATCGACCATGCCGCCGCCCTGCTCACCTGGCCGATCTATCCAGCCCATCTGCAGGCGCTGTTTCAGCAGACCCTGGGTGCCGGCATGAACGATCCCAGCCGCCGCGCCTACACGGGCCAATGGAAGACAGGCCTGGCCAGAACTCTGGATCAGCGCCGGCTGTGTCCCCATTGCGGCCAGGAAGTGTTCCGTGCCCTCGATCAAGTCAGCCTCTGCTGGGCCTGCGGCGGCTTGCTGAATCCGGCCCCCCGTTTCCTGACGGCCCGCGGCAGCGTGGCTGCCGCGGCGGATAACGAACTGCATCCCCACCATTTCGATCCTCTGGCCAGCGAGCGGATCGACATCCCCCTGGCGATCGTCGAAGCGCACCCCGTCAAGGCAGCGGTGCTTGGTCTCAAGAACCTCTCCAGCGAAACCTGGACAGCTGAACTGGAGAATGGAGAATCCTCGCCGGTGGCACCGGGCCAGCGTTGTAATCTTGGCCTGCTCGTTCGGCTGCATACCTCCCTGGGTTCGGTTGAATTAATCCGTTGATTCCACAGGCTCTCTCCGACATATCCGATGGCTTTTCCTGACGTTCAGCTTTCGAAGCGCCCCCTGCACTTCATCTACCTCTGCGATTGCTCGGGTTCGATGCAGGCGAATGGCAAAATGCAAGCCCTCAATCAGGCCATTCGCCAATCCCTGCCAGGCATGGCGGAGGTGGCCCGTCAGAACCCGGAAGCGAAGGTGCTCGTGCGCGCCGTCAGTTTTGCCCACCAGGCCCGCTGGCATGTCGCCGAGCCCACGCCTGTGGATCAACTGCAGAGCAGCTGGGTCGATCTTCAGGCTGAAGGGCTGACGGCCATGGGCGAGGCGCTCAGGCTGGTGGCTGCTGCGCTGCGAACGCCGCCGATGGAGCAGCGAGCCCTGCCGCCGGTGCTGGTGCTGATCTCCGATGGCGCCCCCACCGACGACTTCGACGATGGCCTGCGCATCCTGATGCGGGAACCCTGGGCCCAGAAGGCCGTGCGCCTGGCGATCGCC
>CALPMR020000019.1 GCA_943324725.2 Bordetella parapertussis
CACCCTGCAGGAACTGCTCACCGTCAAGTCCGACGACATGCAGGGGCGCAACGAGGCTCTCAACGCCATCGTCAAGGGCAAGCCGATTCCTCGTCCCGGTACGCCGGAATCGTTCAAGGTGCTGATGCGCGAGCTCCAGTCCCTCGGCCTCGACATCGCCGTCTACACCGACAGCGGCGAGGAAGTGGATCTGATGCAGGACGTCAATCCCAGGCGCAGCACGCCCAGTCGGCCCACCTACGAGTCCCTCGGCGTCGCGGACTACGACGACGACTGATCGCCGATCGGGGGCCCCGCTTGGCGGGGCCTGATCGCTTCACGCTTTCCCTTCTCACCGCCAGGCCGTCGCCATGTCCAACAGCAATCTCCGCACCGAGAATCACTTCGACTACGTGAAGATCACGCTCGCTTCCCCCGAGCGGATCATGCAGTGGGGCCAGCGCACCCTGCCCAACGGTCAGGTGGTCGGTGAAGTCACCAAGCCGGAGACGATCAACTACCGCACCCTCAAGCCCGAAATGGACGGGCTGTTCTGCGAGAAGATCTTCGGCCCCTCCAAGGACTGGGAATGCCATTGCGGCAAGTACAAGCGGGTGCGCCACCGCGGCATCGTCTGTGAACGCTGTGGTGTCGAGGTCACCGAGAGCCGGGTGCGGCGCCATCGCATGGGCTTCATCAAGCTGGCGGCGCCGGTGTCCCATGTCTGGTATCTGAAGGGAATCCCCAGCTATGTGGCGATTCTGCTCGACATGCCGCTGCGCGATGTCGAACAGATTGTTTACTTCAACTGCTATGTGGTGCTCGACGCGGGCGATCACAAGGACCTCACCTACAAACAGCTGCTCACCGAAGACGAGTGGCTCGAGATCGAAGATCAGATCTTCGCTGAAGATTCCGAGATCGAAAATGAGCCGGTGGTTGGGATCGGTGCCGAGGCGCTCAAGCAGCTGCTCGAAGACCTGGAACTCAACGAGATCGCCGAGCAGCTGCGCGAGGAAATCGCCGCCAGCAAGGGTCAGAAACGGGCCAAACTGATCAAGCGCCTGCGCGTGATCGACAACTTCATCGCCACCAACGCCCGTCCCCATTGGATGGTGCTGGATGTGATTCCGGTGATTCCTCCGGATCTGCGGCCGATGGTGCAGCTCGATGGTGGCCGCTTCGCCACCAGCGATCTCAACGATCTCTACCGGCGGGTGATCAACCGCAACAACCGCCTGGCGCGGCTGCAGGAGATCCTGGCCCCCGAAATCATCGTCCGCAATGAGAAGCGGATGCTGCAGGAGGCCGTCGACGCCCTGATCGACAACGGTCGCCGCGGCCGCACCGTGGTGGGGGCCAACAACCGCGCCCTCAAGTCACTCAGCGACATCATCGAGGGCAAGCAGGGTCGCTTCCGCCAGAACCTTCTCGGTAAGCGGGTCGACTATTCCGGCCGCTCCGTGATCGTGGTGGGTCCCAAGCTCAAGATGCACCAGTGCGGTCTGCCCAAGGAGATGGCGATCGAGTTGTTCCAGCCGTTTGTGATCCATCGCCTGATTCGCCAGAACATCGTCAACAACATCAAGGCGGCCAAGAAGCTGATCCAGCGTGCCGACGACGAAGTGATGCAGGTCTTGCAGGAGGTGATCGAAGGCCATCCGATCCTGCTCAACCGGGCTCCGACGCTGCACCGGCTCGGGATTCAGGCCTTTGAGCCCAAGCTGGTCGACGGCCGTGCCATCCAGCTGCATCCCCTGGTCTGTCCGGCCTTCAACGCCGACTTCGACGGTGACCAGATGGCCGTGCACGTACCGCTGGCGATTGAGGCCCAGACGGAGGCCCGCATGTTGATGCTGGCCAGCAACAACATCCTGTCGCCCGCCACCGGCGAGCCGATCATCACGCCGTCCCAGGACATGGTGCTCGGTGCTTATTACCTCACGGCTGAGCAACCCGGTGCCATCCGGCCCGCCTACGGCGATCGCAGCCGCACCTTCGCCGACCTCGACGATGTGATCGGCGCCTTTGAGGAGAAGTACCTCACCCTGCACGACTGGATCTGGGTGCGTTTCAGCGGCGAGGTTGAAAGTGACGACGAGGACCAGGAGCCTCAGTCGGCCGAGACCCTCAGCGACGGCACCCGCGTGGAGCAGTGGAAATACCGCCGCGACCGTTTCGATGAGGACGGTGCCCTGATCAGCCGCTATCTGCTCACCACCGTCGGCCGTGTTGTCATCAACAGCACGATCATTGCTGCCGTGGCCGCCGCATGAGCGCCGCTCCCTGAACGTGATCGGCGTCACGACGCCGTTGGTTCCCCCACCAGCTTCTCTTCCTGATTCCCTTCATCGCGCGCTGACCATCGCTGATCCGCTCATGACCGCCACCCCCGCCAAGAAGCCCACCAAGAAGAGCAGCAAGGCCGCGGCCAAGGAGGCCGCGGCCGCCGCCGCTGCCGCTGCCCTCGAGCCGATCAACGGCAGCTCGGCCCTGAGCAAGCAGGCGCCTCCTTTCCGCAACCGAGTGATCGACAAGAAGGCGTTGCGCAATCTTGTCTCCTGGGCCTACAAGCACCACGGCACTGCGGCCACCGCGGCCATGGCCGACGAGCTCAAGGATCTCGGCTTCCACTACGCCACCCAGGCCGCCGTCTCGATTTCGGTCGATGATCTGCGCATCCCCAGCGACAAGGCAGCGCTGCTGGCCGAAGCCGAGCAACAGATCACCGAAACCGAAGAGCGCTATCGGCTCGGTGAGATCACCGAGGTGGAGCGCCACACCAAGGTGATCGACACCTGGACCGAGACCAACGAGCGCCTGGTGGCGGCCGTGCGGCGGAACTTCAACGACAACGATCCGCTCAACTCGGTCTGGATGATGGCCAACTCCGGTGCCCGGGGCAACATGTCCCAGGTGCGCCAGCTGGTGGGCATGCGCGGCCTGATGGCCAACCCCCAGGGGGAAATCATCGACTTGCCGATCCGTACCAACTTCCGGGAGGGATTGACGGTCACGGAGTACGTGATCTCTTCCTACGGCGCCCGTAAGGGCCTGGTGGATACAGCTCTGCGCACCGCCGACTCCGGCTACCTCACCCGCCGTCTGGTGGACGTGGCCCAGGATGTGATCGTGCGCGAGGAGGACTGCGGCACCACCCGCGGCATCGTCATCGATGCCGATGAAAAGGGTCGCTTCGGCACCAAACTCATCGGTCGTCTGGCCGCTGCACAGGTGATCAGCCCCAGCGGCGAAGTCCTGGCCGAACGCAACAACGAGATCGATGTACCTCTCGCCAAGCTGATTGAGGACTCCGGGGTGCGCAGCCTGTTCGCCCGCTCGCCACTCACCTGCGAGGCCTCCCGCTCCGTCTGCCGCAAGTGCTACGGCTGGGCCCTGGCCCACAACGAACTCGTCGATCTGGGCGAGGCCGTCGGCATCATCGCCGCCCAGTCGATCGGGGAGCCGGGCACCCAGCTCACGATGCGCACCTTCCACACCGGTGGTGTATCCACAGCCGAAACCGGTGTGGTGCGCTCCCTGGTGGAGGGCATCGTCGAGTTCGGTCCCAAGGCCCGCCTGCGGCCCCACCGCACCCCCCACGGCGTCGAGGCCCATCTGGCCGAAACCGATTTCGTCCTCAGCGTCAAGCCCACGGGCAAGGGCAAGCTCCAGAAGCTGGACATCACCTCGAACTCGATCCTGTTCGTCAACGACGGCGAGGCCGTTCCCTCTGACACCACCCTGGCCCAGATCTCCTCGGGTGCCCAGGTCAAGAAGAGCGTCGAGAAGGCCACCAAGGATGTGATCTGCGACCTGGCTGGCCAGGTGCGCTTTGAGGACGTGATCCAGCCCCGGGAAGTCACCGATCGTCAGGGCAACATCACCCACAAGGCCCAGCGCCTTGGTCGTCTCTGGGTGTTCAGCGGCGACGTCTACAACCTGCCGCCCAATGCCCTGCCGGTGGTCGGCACCAACACGGCCGTGACCACCGGTCAGGTGCTGGCTGAAAGTCGCCTGCAGAGCGAGTACGGCGGTGCCGTGCGTCTGCGCGATTCAGCCGGCGACTCCCGCGAGGTGCAGATCGTCACCGCCAGCGTCACCCTCAAGGACTGCAAACTGGCCGGTGAATCCACCCATTCCGGTGAGATCTGGCACCTGGAAGGCAAGGGCAACATCCGCTATCTGCTCAAGACCCAGCCGGGCAGCAAGATCGGCAGTGGCGAGGTGATCGCCGAACTCGCCGACGACCGTTTCCGCACCCAGACCGGCGGCATCGTCCGCTTCGCACCCGGTCTGTCGATCAAGAAAGCCCGTTCCGCCAAGCATGGCTACGAGGTCAGCAAGGGCGGCACGCTGCTCTGGATCCCCCAGGAAACCCACGAGATCAACAAGGACATCTCCCTGTTGATGATTGAGGACGGCCAGTGGATCGAGGCCGGCACCGAGGTGGTGAAGGACATCTTCAGCCAGACGGCCGGCATCGTCACGGTCACCCAGAAGAACGACATCCTGCGCGAGATCATCGTGCGCTCGGGCAAGTTGCATCTGGTGTCCGACAGCAAGGTGCACAGCCGCTATGCCGGCGACGGCAAGATGGTCAATCCCGGCGAGGAAATCGCTCCCGGTCTGACGGCCGAGGTGATTCAGTTCGTCGAAGCCGTGGATACCCCTGAAGGTGGCGCCCTGCTGCTGCGGCCGGTGGAGGAGTACAGCATCCCCGATGCTGCCCACCTGCCCGAGTTGGGCACCGTCAAGCAGACGGGTGGTCCCTCCCTGGGCTTGAAGGCCACCCAGCGCCTCACCTACAAGGACGGCGAACTGATCAAGTCGGTCGAAGGGGTTGAGCTGCTGCGCACCCAGCTGATTCTGGAAACCTTCGACACCAC
This sequence comes from Bordetella parapertussis, assembly GCA_943324725.2. Taxonomy (GTDB): domain Bacteria; phylum Cyanobacteriota; class Cyanobacteriia; order PCC-6307; family Cyanobiaceae; genus Cyanobium. The sequence continues at coordinate 4,869 of CALPMR020000019.1, forward strand.
CCCCCAGATGACGGTGGATGTCGAGGCGGTCGCTGATAAGCGGGCCAAGACGATCGAACGGCTGCAGCTGGTGATTCTGGAAACACTGCTGGTGCGCCGCGACACGCTCTCGGATGCCAGCCACGGCTCCACCCACACGGAGTTGCAGGTGGAAGACGGCATCGGCGTCAAGCGCGGCGATGTGGTGGCCACAACCCAGATCCTCTGCAAGGACGACGGTGTGGTGCATCTGCCGGATCCGACTCCCGGTGAGCCGATCCGCCGGCTGATCGTCGAGCGTGAGGGAGACATCCGCGAAATCGATCTGGGATCTCCCGAACCTGCGGTCGTCATCGGTCAGCGCATCGTCGATGGCGATCTGCTGGCCGAGGGGGTGGCCGCTCCTTGCTGCGGTCAGGTGGAGGCGATCGATGGCCATCGCCTCACGATCCGCCTCGGGCGCCCTTACATGGTGTCACCCGATTCGGTGTTGCACGTCCGCGACGGCGAGCTGGTGCAACGCGGCGACAGCCTCGCCCTGCTGGTGTTCGAGCGCCAGAAGACCGGCGACATCGTCCAGGGTCTGCCGCGGATCGAAGAACTGCTGGAGGCCCGCCGCCCGCGCGAATCGGCCGTGCTCTGCCGCAAGGCCGGCATCGTCCAGATCAAGCACAGCGAAGAAGACGATGTCATCACCGTCTCGGTGATCGAAGGCGATGACGCCATCACCGACTATCCGATCCTGCTGGGCCGCACCGTCATGGTCAGCGACTCCCAGCAGGTCACGGCCGGTGAGCTGCTCACCGATGGGCCGATCAACCCGCACGAGTTGCTGGAATGCTTCTTCGAGGATCTACGCACGCGCAAACCCACCATGGAGGCGGCTCAGGAGGCCATCTCCAATCTGCAGTTCCGCATGGTCACCGAGGTGCAGAACGTCTACAAGTCCCAGGGTGTCTCGATCAGCGACAAGCACATCGAGGTGATCGTCCGTCAGATGACCAACAAGGTCCGCATCGAGGATGCCGGCGACACCACCCTGCTGCCCGGTGAGTTGATCGAACTGCGGCAGGTGGAGCAGGTGAACTCCGCCATCGCCATCACCGCTGGTGCTCCCGCCGAGTTCACGCCGGTGCTGCTGGGCATCACCAAGGCCTCCCTCAACACCGACAGCTTCATCTCGGCAGCCTCCTTCCAGGAGACCACCAGGGTGCTCACCGAGGCAGCGATCGAGGGCAAGAGCGACTGGCTGCGCGGTCTCAAGGAGAACGTGATCATCGGTCGCCTGATTCCGGCAGGCACCGGTTTCAGTGGTTTCGAAGAGGAGCTGCGCTCCGAGGCCGGCCCCCATCCCGACATCCTCGAGGAGGAGGCCGCCGGCTATCGGCGCATGCAGAACCTGCGTCCCGACTACACCGTCGAGATGCCGGCGGCGCCTTCGGCGTCCGCCGCCGTGCTCGACGATCCCTCCGAGGAGGATCTCGAGGCCACCCGCAGCCGCCACGGCATCGAGGCCAGTGCCAGCGGCTTCGCCGCCTTCACCCGTCCCACGCTCGACGAGGGCCTGGAGGAGGAGCTGATCGCTGATCCGGCGGCGCTCGAGGGGCTGCAGGAGGAGGGACTGCTCAGTGACGACTGATGCCCCTGCCGCCGTCCGAGGCAAGCCGGCCCAGGCGGCTTGCACAGAGCTCGGTACCCCGATCCCGATCAGGCGACTGCCTCGCTGGGGTTTCCATCACCACAACGAGCTCTTGCACGGCCGCATCGCCATGCTCGGTTTCATCGCCCTGCTGGCGGTGGAGTGGCAACTGGGCCACGGCATCCTGATCTGGCCCTGAGCTCAGCCTTCCTTCCGCCATCCCTGCCCTGACCAGCTCCTCTGCCCCTGCGCCCGCCCCAGGCCCCGACGACCCGGCCCCAGCTGTTCCCCAGGCTGGGGCCGGGTCGTTGACTGCCTCCAGATCTGCGGTGCCATCTGCTTCACCGACTTCAGCCTCCCGGCCCCAGTCCGCCGCGCTCACTCCCCTGCTGGGACTGGGCCTCTCTGAGCTGGAACAGTGGGCCCAGAGTCAGGGCCAACCGGCCTTTCGCGGCCGCCAGCTGCACGACTGGATCTATGCCAAAGGGGCCCGCACGCTGGAGGCGATCACCGTGTTGCCCAAGGCCTGGCGTGAGGCCCTGCTGAGCGGCGAGGGTCCGGCTCAGGGCGCCAGCATCGGCCGACTGCCGTTGTTGCACCGCAGTGACGCCCGCGATGGCACCACCAAGTTGCTGCTGGGCACCGCCGATGGCCTCAGTCTCGAGACGGTCGGTATCCCCAGTGGCGATCGCCTGACGGTCTGCGTCAGCAGCCAGGTGGGTTGCTCAATGGCCTGTCGTTTCTGCGCCACCGGCAAGGGCGGCCTGCAGCGCTCCCTGGCGGTGCATGAAATCGTCGATCAGGTGCTGAGCATCCGCGAGGCGATGGATCGCCGCCCCAGCCATGTGGTGTTCATGGGCATGGGCGAACCCCTGCTCAACATCGATGCCGTGCTCGCGGCGATCGACTGTCTCTGCCGGGATCTGGGCATGGCCCAGCGCCAGATCACCGTTTCCACCGTGGGGGTGCCGCGCACGCTGCCGAGCCTGGCGGAGCGGGCCTTGCAGCGGCTGGGGCGAACCCAGTTCACCCTGGCGGTGAGCCTGCATGCCCCCGATCAGCGCTTGCGCCAGGAGTTGATTCCTACAGCGTCGGCCTATCCGCTGGACGCCTTGCTGGAGGATTGCCGCCACTATGTGGCGACCACCGGCCGCCGGGTCAGCTTCGAATACATCCTGCTCGGTGGCGTCAACGATCACCCGCGCCATGCGGAGGCCCTGGCCAAAAAGCTGCGCGGTTTCCAGAGCCATGTGAATCTGATCGCCTACAACCCGATCGAGGAAGAGGATTTCCAGCGTCCTTCTCCCGAGGCGGTGGAGGCGTTCCGCCGGGCCCTTCAGGATCGACATGTGGCCGTGAGTGTGCGGGCCAGCCGTGGGCTGGACGCCGATGCGGCCTGTGGGCAGCTGCGAAGGCGTCTTCAGCAAGGACCGATCCAGCCCCTGCTCCTGTGAAAGCCGTCGCTGCCGGCCTTCCTGGTGCTGTCCATGGCTGACGCTGCGGACGTGCCCCCCGTGCTGGCGGAGCGCTACCGCCGCCTGTTCCGTTTCTACGACCGTCAGGGCGACGGTGAGCTCAGTCTGGGCGGCGACTTTCTTCCAGTCGCCAGGACTCTGGCGGCCCGCTGGCACGGGCATGCCGCGCGCTTCCCCGACCTGCTGGGCCTGCTGATGGCCACGTACCGCCACGAGCAGGAACGCCGGGACAGCGATGGCAGCGGCGCAGTCGACGAGGCGGAATTCGTGGCCTCCCATGCCGGCATGCTCCGGGCTCAGCAGCGCTTCCCGGATCAGGCCAGGGCCTTCATCGAGCAGGCGGCGGGCGGCTTCTTCGATGTGCTCGATGTGGATCAGGATGGCTGCCTCGTGCTTGCCGATCTCCAGGCCTATGCCGCGGCCTACGCCAAACCCACCGCAGGGATCGCCGCCAACCTGACCCGCCTGCTGGATGGGCTCGGCCTGCCTGCCGAGCAGCCGCGCGATCGCCTGTCCCGTGAGAACTTCCTGATCCTTGTGAACCAGTATTGGTTCGATCCTTCCCCGGACTCCCCTGGGCGGGGGCTGTTTGACCTTGAACCAGGCTGAGCCCATGTCCCAGACCTCACCGGGGTTCCTGCCCGCCAACCTGTTTGCCTCGGCTCCGAATCCCGATCTGAACCCTGGCGAACCGGTCTCAGCCTTCGCCGAGTCCTTGCGTCCCCAGCTCGAGGCCGCGCTGTCGGCGCTGTTGCAGCTGATCGAGCAGCCCGACCGGGTTCCCAGTGCTCTGGCGATCCTCAATCACAGCTACGCCAGTCCCCTGGCGGCCATGGCCCGCGATCGACTGCGTCAGAATCCGGCCATCGCCGCCCTGGCCGCCGAGCGCTACTGGGGTGACTGGCCTGGCCTGGAGAGCCTGGCCGCCATGCCCTGCGGCAGCCTGGGTTCCGCCTTTGCCGTCCTGCTGCAGCAGGAGGGCCTGCAGTTGATCGACCGGCCCGAGGGCCTGGAGTCCCTGGCCGACGATGACGCCTACCTGCAGCTGCGCGCCCGCGCCTGCCATGACATCTGGCATCTGATCACGGCTTTTCCCAACACCCTCCCCGGCGAGGTGGCCCTCAACGGCTTTGGGGCGCGGCAGCTGCGCCAGCCGGGTCCGGCGCTGCTGCTGGCGGCCGATCTGCTGGCCCGGGCCCATTGGCCTGATACCGAACCCGACCTTGCGGATGCGGTGTCGTTCGGTCTGCGGTTAGGAGGCGTGTGCGCGCCCCTGCTGGCTCAGCGCTGGGAGGAGGGGTGGCTGCGCCCCCTGGCCGACTGGCGTCAGGAGCTGGGCATCGCCACCGAACTCGCCCTGAGTCCCTTTGCCTCCGTCTGAGCCGGACAGGTTGCCACCGCTGGGGCTGTTGGCTCTGGCGATCGGCGTGAGTGTGGCCAACCCCTTTTACGGGCAGTCGTTGCTGCCGGCGGTGGAGCGTGCCTTCGCCGTGACTCCCGGCTCTGTCCTGCTTGGTCCGATGGCCACCCAGCTGGGCATGGCCATGGGCTTCCTGTTTCTGTTGCCGCTGGGGGACAGCCGTGAGCGTCGCCGCATGCTGTCGCTGCTGGCGTTGGCGATGGCTCTGGCCTGTGTTGCCGTGCTGCTGGTGCCCTCCTTCCCGCTGCTGGTGGCGAGCTGGTTCGCCCTGGGGCTGGTGGCCCTGATCCCGGCGCTGTTGCCCCCCTTCCTCACGGCCTTCACGCCTGCTGCCAGCCGTGGTCGCATGCTCGGCATCGTCTTGAGCGGGCAATTCAGCGGCATCCTGCTGTCCCGCAGCATCAGTGGTCTGACCGCCCAGCTGTGGGGCTGGCGCTCGATCTATGCCTTCTCGGCCGTGGCGATGTTGGCGGTGGCCTTTCTCTTTCACACGCGCCTGCCCGAGCTGCCGCCTGCCGAGACGCGGGGCTACTGGCGCCTGCAGTCTTCGCTGCTGCAGCTCTGGTGCCGTCATCCCAGGCTGCGACGGTCCTGTCTCACCCAGGGCCTGCTGTTCGGCACCTTCATGGCGCTCTGGAGTGCGGTGGCCCTGCATCTGGCGGCCCCGCCCTGGCGCCTGGGGCCAGCCCTGATCGGCAGCTTCGGCCTTGTGGGCCTGATCAGCATCCTGGCGGCGCCTGGCATCGGGCGTCTGGTGGATCGGCTGGGTCCCGATCGGATTGTGGTGGCCGGCGTCGCCTGCACCGGCCTGGGCCTGGTGCTGCTGGGCCTGTGGCCGAGCTCGTTGCCGGCCCTGGCGCTGGGGCTGATGGCGGTGGATCTGGGGGTGCAGGGAAGCTTCGTGGCCAACCAGGCCCGGATCTACGCTCTCGATGCCGCCGCCCGCAGCCGGATGAGCGGTCAGCTGTTTCTCACGGCCTATCTGGGTGCGGCGCTCTGCTCGGCCGTGATCGCGGCTTGCTGGAACAGCTGGCAGTGGCCAGGAACCTGCGCCTTTGCCCTGGTGCTGGTGGCTCTGGCCGCGGTGCTCGAAAGCCCCAGCTGGTGGCCGTGGAGCGCCAGGCGCGAAGGCTGTTGAACGGGAGGGGGGCTGCGCAGCCCCGCGACGGACTCAGGAGACGAAGCAGGGTCAGCGGCCGTCCTTTCACGGGAAGGCTGGTTGTCAAATGCCGATGGCTGAAGTCCAGTGCAGGGGGGCTCACACCGCTCAGGGCTCAGGTGGCGTCGCGGGCGGGATCGAATGCTCCGCGGCAGCCGTCCCCGTTCCAGGGCACCAGCCGGACCATCAACAGGAAGGCCGGCAGGGCCGCCAGGGCTGTGGCCAGGAAGTAGCCGCTCCAGCCGAGCCGTGCCGCCAGCCAGCCGGAGGGCAGGGCCAGCAGGGTGCGGCTGAAGGCATACACCCCGGAAAGCAGCGCATATTGGGTGGCTGAGAAGCGGGGATTGCAGAGGCTCATCAGCAGAGCCACGAACCCGGCTCCGACCATGCCGCTGGAGATGTTCTCCAGGCTCACGGCGGCCATCAGTCCAGGCAGGCCGCCGCCGAAGCGGGCCAGGGCGGCGTAGCCGAGGTTCCCCGCCGCCCCCACCGCCGCGAACAGCCACAGGCAGCGGTTGATCCCCAGCCGGGCGAACAGCACGCCGCCGATCACGGTGCCGATCATCGTGGCGGCGATCGCCCAGCCGCCGTCGAGTAGGCCGATCTGAGCATCACTGAAGCCCGCCTGCTTGAGGAAGGCAATCGAGAGGGCGGCCAGCAGGCCATCGGGCCAGCGATAGAACAGCACCAACAGCAACAGCCAGGGGGCCTGGTTGACGCCGGTGCGGTGCAGGAACTCCCGGGCTGGTCCGACCACGGCCTGGCGCAGGCTGGTGACGGGATGCTGGACCGGATGCAGGGTGGGTGCAGTGAGGGTGAAGGGCACCACCGCCAGCATCAGCGCCGCGCAGCCCGCGAAGGCGGCCGGCCAGCCGAAGCGACCCGCCAGCAGGAAGCCGCCGGAGCTCACCAGCAACATGCCGGTGCGATAGGCGAAGTTGTGGCTGGCGGCTCCCTGGCCGCGCTCGTGCTCCGGCAGCAGGTCCGTCCGATAGGCATCGATCACGATGTCCTGGGTGGCGCTGGCGGTGGCCAACACCAGGGCCAGCAGCGTGATCAGCTTCAGATTGGCCGGCGTCGGCGCCTGGGTGGCGACCAGAGCCAGCACCAGCAGCACCACCACCAGGCTCAGTTGCAGCACCAACATCCAGCCCCTGCGGCGATCGGGCCGGGGGATCGGCCAGCGATCAAGCAGCGGCGCCCAGAGGAACTTGAAGGCATAGGGCAGTCCTGCCAGCTGCGGGATCACACCGATCAGCTCCAGGGGCACGCCATTGCTGGCCAGCCAGCCCTGCAGCAACTTGCCGCCCATGTTCAAGGGGGCCCCGCTGGCCAGACCCTCGGCGGCCACGGCCACCAGTCGCTGCCGTTCACTCCCCGGTGCCGCGGCCGGCAGGGTGGCCTGGGCTGGCTCGGTTGCAGGGCTAGGGGCCATCAGGCAGGGAACGGCGTTGGGGTCGAAGGCTAGGAGCCGGGTGTGCGTCGATCCTCGGAACCCAACGCGGAGAGATTGGCCTCGATGCGGTGCACGATCGGCGCTGCCCTGAACAGACGCGACTAATGCCTGGTGCTGTCATCAGGGTGACCAAGGGCTTGTCACCCATCAAAGGCCGGCCGCAACAAGGCTCGTGCCGGGCGCCTGGAAGCGGCCGTCCCAGGTCTTGCTGGCCATGGCAGCGGCCAGTGGGACCCGCCACCGGTCAAAATGAGTTTCACTGTTGGTCCCCCGTGCAGTTCTTTCGTTCCACCCTGCTGCCGGCCGCCATCGTGTTGCTGTTCGGCCTGGCCCTGTTCGCCGTCAGTGCCCGGATCTGGCTTCCCGGTGACATGGCGGCGCCGGCGCCGGTGGGCTGAGAGAATCTGCCGACGTGGATCGCCCCATGCCGGACGACGCCCAGCCTTACCCGTTGCCTTTCCCTGAGCGCTCCAGTGATCTGGTGCTCGATCCGGAGGTGCTTGCCCTTGAGCTGGCCCAGGAGTTGCTGGGCGATCCGCTCGATGAGCTCGACACCGCCGAGCCGACGGCCCTGGATGTGGCGGCGGAGTGCGATGCCGGCATCGCCTGGCTGAGCGGCTCCCAGGAGCAGCGCATGCAGGGTCTGCGCATTTTCTGCGAACACCGCGATCCTCGTGCGCTGCCGTTGCTGTTGCCCCTGTTGGCGGCCAGCTGCCCGATTCTGCGGATGAGCACCGTCTATGCCCTCGGCCGCAATCCCCATCCTCTGGCGGTCGAGCCCCTGCTGGCACTGCTGGCGGGCGATGACAACGGCTATGTGCGCAAGGCGGTGGCCTGGAGCCTGGGCAATTATCCGGAGGCGCCGGTGCTCAATCCCCTGATCCGCTCCCTGCAGCTGGACGTGGCGGCGGTGCGTCTCTGGGCGGCCAGCTCCCTGGCGGATGCCGGCGGCACGGGGCCTGCCAAGGCGGATCCCGCCGCCTCCCAGCTGCTGCTCAGCTTGCGGATCGACAGTGAGCCGGCGGTGCGCAGCAACAGCGCCTGGGGTCTGGGCCGCCTCTATGCCGATCTGGTCGAACCCCGCCAGCAGGAGGTGGTCGAGTCGCTGTTGCACGCGATGCTCCACGACGCCGAGCCCAGCGTGCGCGACGAGGCCCGCCTGGCCCTGGAGCAACTGGAGCAACCCGAGGTGCTCGAACGGCTGCAGACGCTGGTGGATGAAGGGTTGTTGCAATGACGGGCTGCTCCACGGCAGGAGCAATCCCGTTAACGTTCTTTCACTCCGTGTAGGCAACGGTATGGCTCAGCGCACCATCCGCTTCCGGATCCGGCCTGATGGGCTGGTCGAGGAGCTGGTGGAAGGGGTTCAGGGTGTTGGCTGTCAACCGTTGACCGAACGGATCGAGGCGCGCCTCGGCCAGGTTCAGCAGCGGCGCAGCACCGCCGAGGCCTTCTTGAGCCAGCCCGTCCAAGAGCTGGAGCGGCAGCCCTTGGGCCAGCCCCGATCCAGCTGAGTTGCCTCCCCCCTGTTCCACTCCCTCAGCCCCTGCCGCTCCCGCTGGCTTCAGTGGGCTCTTCCGGCTCCGAGTTTCTGACGTTCCGTTCCCCCTGATCCGATGTCGCACTTCAGCACCGTCACCACCGAGCTGCGCGATCGCCACACCCTGGTCGCCGCCCTCACCGATCTGGGCCATCCGCCCCAGGAGGGCAGCCTGCAGGTGCGCGGCTATCGCGGCCAGACCGTGACGGCTGAACTGGCCATCCCCCAGGCGGGCGGCGCCGACATCGGCTTCCGCCTCAACGCCGACACCGGCAGCTATGAGCTGGTGACCGATCTCGATCTGTGGAAGCAGCCCGTGCCGGTGGAGCGCTTCCTGGCCCAGCTGCACCAGCGCTATGCCCTGCGCACGATCCTGGCGGCCAGCTCCGAGGAGGGCTTCCAGGTGAGCGAGCAGACCAACCAGCTCGATGGCAGCATTGAATTGGTCGTCACCCGCTGGGACAGCTGATTGGTGCTCACCCGCTGGGACAGCTGAAACTTCTTGACCCTTTCCCCCTTGGCCTCCCTTCACGATCCAGACGGGGACTTCGCCGTTGATCCGGCGCTGGCCTTCCGTGTCGCCAGTCCGGGGCCGGGAGTGGGCCCCAGTGGCCTGGAGCCGATCCTGGGCGGTGCCTTGCGCCAGAAGGCGGTCTGGGTGGATGAGGCGGTCTGCATCGGCTGCCGCTATTGCGCCCATGTGGCCTGCAATACCTTCCTGGTGGAGCCCACCTGGGGCCGCTCCCGGGCGATTCGTCAGGATGGCGACAGCACCGATCGCATCCAGGAGGCGATCGACACCTGTCCGGTGGACTGCATCCACTGGGTGGCCTACGAGCGGCTGCCGGCTCTCGAGGCCCAGCTGGAGCAGCAGGAGATCCTGCCCCTGGGAGTGCCGTCGCCGGCGCGCTTCAGGCGCACCCTGCCCCGCGCCGTCGCGGCGATCGAGGCCGCCACGATCCAGCGCCCCTGACCCCGCGCCCCTGACCCGCCCCGCCCTCTTGAAACTCCCCACCCGTCGTTTCGGCCGCACCGAGCTGGCGATGCCGGTTCTGTCCCTGGGGGGCATGCGTTTCCAGCAGAGCTGGAGCGACCTGCCGCCGGCTGAGATCACCACCGCCAGCCAGGAGAATCTGCGCGCCATCCTGGAGCGGGCCGTGGCGGTCGGTGCCCATCACATCGAAACCGCCCGCGGCTACGGCAGCTCCGAGCGCCAGCTGGGCTGGCTGCTGGCGGAGGTGCCCGATCCGCAGCGCATCCTGCAGACCAAGTTGCCGCCCCAACCCGATCCGGCGGTCTTCGAGCAGCAACTGGCGCTCAGTGTGGAGCGGCTGGGCCTCGAGGCCCGCGGTGAGCGCATCGACCTGCTCGGGTTCCATGGGGTCAACAACGCCGAGCTGCTGGAGCAGGTGCTGCGGCCGGGCGGCTGCCTGGCGGTGGCCCGGCGCTGGCAGGCCGCTGGCCGGGTGGGGCACATCGGCCTGTCCACCCATGCGCCATTGCCGGTGATTCTCGAGGCAATCGCCAGCGACAGCTTCGATTACATCAATCTCCACTGGTATTTCATCCGCCAGGACAACAGCCCCGCCCTGCTGGCGGCCATGGCCCACGACATGGGGGTGTTCGTGATCAGCCCCACCGACAAGGGCGGCCATCTGCACACGCCGGCACCGCGCTTCAGTGCGCTCTGCGAGCCGCTGCATCCGATCGTCTTCAACGACCTCTTCTGTCTCTCGGCCCCGGCCATCCACACGATCAGCGTCGGCGCGGCCCGGCCCAGCGACCTTGACCTGCACCTGGAGGCGGCGGCCCTGCTGCCGCAGGCGAACCAGCTGTTGCCGCCGATTCTGGAGCGGCTGGACGCGGCCCGCCGCCAGGCCCTGGGCCAGCGCTGGCTGGACACCTGGCAGCAGGGACTACCGGAGTGGCAGGACACCCCGGCTGGCCTCAACCTGCCGCTGCTGCTCTGGCTCCACACTCTGCTGGAGGCCTGGGGGCTGGAGGACTACTGCCGGGCCCGCTATCGCCTGCTGGGCGAGGGGGGGCACTGGTTTCCCGGCGAAAATGCCGACGGCCTCGATACCCAGGTGAGCGAATCGGAGCTGCGGCAGGTTCTGGCCGGCAGCCCTTGGCTCGAGGAGATCCCGGATCTGCTGCGGCGCCTGCGCCAGCGGCTCGGCGGCGAGCAGCAGCAGCGCCTGTCGGCGGAGGGCTGATGGCTGAGGCCTGAGGCCATGGCGGTGGCGGGCGGCTCAGCCGCCGCCGCCGAGGGGGTGCTTGGCCGGCACCCCCACGGCCCGGGGGTAGGCCTTCGGGCAGGGGCCCAGGGGCTGCAGCACCAGGGCGTGGCGGATGCCGCGACCCCCTGGCAGCTCCATGGGCATGGTGCGCTCGATCGTGGCCCGCAGGGGCTCCAGGGCCCTCTCCAGGTCGCTCTGATCGCCCGGGCTCCACTGGCCCCGATAGAGCAGGGCCCGCCCCTGGGGCAGCAGCAGCGGCACCAGGTACTCGGCCACCACCGGCGCCCTGGCCACGGCCCGGGCCAGGGCCCAGTCGAAGCGGCCGCGGCTGTCGGTGGCCTGGCCGCAGCGCTCGATCCGGTCACAGCGCAGGCTCACCCTGTCCTGAAGCCCCAGTTCCGCCACCATCGCCGCCACCGCGTCCACCTTGCGGCTGACCGAATCGACCAGGGTCAGCCGAGCCGTGGGCAGGGCGATGGCGAGGGCCAGCCCCGGAAACCCCCCGCCGGTGCCGACGTCGATGATCTGCAGCGGTTCCCGGTTGCCGGCTCCTTCGGCCTGCAGCAGGGGCACCAGGGGCCAGAGGCTGTCGAAGACCTGGGCGATCCAGTAGTCGTCGCCCTCCACCAGGCGGGTGAGGTTGACCCGCTCGTTCCCCTGGCGCAGGGCCGCCTGCAGGGCGATGAACTGCTCCAGCTGTGCAGGCGAGGGGTGCCAGCCGAGGGCCTGCCAGAGGGAGGACCCAGGGTCAGAGGTGGCAGGGCTGGCAGCCATCCGTGATTGCCGGGGGGTGGGTCTTCCTAGGATCATGCCCAGTCTCGGGCCCGAGTCCGGGGCCAGGTCCAGCCGGGCCGGCCTGCCAGGTCCCGTCCCGCCCCGAATCCGTGGCCCTGCCTAACCTCACGGCCATGTCCACCCACTACGAGTTGCTGGGGGTTGCTCCCGACGCCACGAGCCAGCAGCTGCGCCAGGCCTTCCGGGCCCTCAGCAAGCGCTATCACCCCGACACCACCTCCCTGCCGGCGCTCGAGGCAGAGGCGGCTTTTCGGCAAGTGCGCCAGGCCTATGGGGTGCTCGGCGATCCCGTCGCCCGCCGCTCCTATGACGAGAAGCTGCGCCAGCCCTCCAGGCCAGCGGTGGTGTTCAGTCCTGCCGTCCGTCCCGCCGGTGCCGCCTTTCAGCCCAGGCCCGCCTCGGTGCGCCGCAGCCTGTCCGGTGGGGAGTGGTTCGCCCTGGTGCTGCTGGCCGTGGCCCTGGTGCTGAGCCTGGTGCTGGGGGTCGGCCTGGCCCTGGCCCGTGGCACTGAGTTGATGACCCGGCCCAGCTGGTGGGTCGAGCCGCCAGCTGCTGGGGTGCTGCCCAGCAGCGAAGCGGTCCCGGTGCTGCGTCAAGCTCCCTGAAACCTCTCGGTGAGCCGATGCCGTCCTTGCCGCCCGATCGCACTCCCCTCTATCACCATCCGCTGCCAGCCCTGGAGGCGTGGTTGATCCAGCTCGGTGCCCGTCAGCAGGCAGCCCGTTCGGCGGTCTGGGATCTGCATCGACCCCAGTGGAGTGCCCGCATCGAGCTGGGCAGCGAGGAGCTGCAGGTGAGCTGGCATCACGACGGCAAGCAGCGGGTGCGCCACTTTCCCTACGGCCTGACCCGCTCCGATGTCGAGGCGGCGATCCTGGTCGGGCCCTGAAAGCGGCGCTACGGGTCGCCTCGTTTCAGAGCTGCTCTAGCGCGCTGGCGATCGCGGCGTAGCACTGGCTCAGCTGGCCATCGTCGATGCAGAGGGGGGGCAGCAGGTAGACCACGTTGCCCAGGGGCCGCAGGAACACGCCCTGCTCCAGGGCCAGCTTCTGCAGCTGCCGGCCGGCCGGGTTGAGATAGCCGGGGTTCTCGACAGCCAGATCGAAGGCGGCGATGCTGCCCAGCAGGCGAGGACGGCGCACCAGGCGATGGCCGGCGATGGCCTCGAGCTGGGGCCGGTGGCGGGCTTCGATGCCGCGGTGGCGCTCGGGCCGGGCCTCCAGCAGATCGAGGCTGGCCAGGGCCGCGGCGCAGCCCAGGGGATTGGCCGTGAAGCTGTGCCCATGGAACAGCGTGTGGCTGGGCTCCTCATCGATGAAGCCGCCATAGAGGGTCTCGCTGGCCAGGGTCACCCCCATCGGCAGGAAGCCCCCGGTCAATCCCTTGGAGAGGGCCATCAGGTCGGGGCGGATGCCGGCCTGGCGGCAGGCGAACAGCTCGCCGCAGCGGCCGAAGCCCGTCAGCACCTCATCGGCAATCAGCAGGGTGCCGGCGGCCCGCACCCGTTGCTCCACCTGGCGCAGGAAGGTCGGTCGCACCATCGCCATGCCGCTGGCCCCCTGCAGCAGCGGCTCCAGGATCACCGCCGCCGTCGGCTGGTTCAGCAGCTCGTCCAGCCGGGCCAGGGCGGCTGCCTCGCGGGCTTCGACGCCGTCGTCGCCCCACCAGGTGGCGGGCCAGGGGGCCCGGGCGACATCGAACAGCAGGGAGGCGAACGGGGCTGAGAACAGGGAGCGCGCCCCCACGGCCATGGCGCCGAAGGTGTCGCCGTGATAGGCCCCATCGAAGGCGATCAGCTGGGGCCGGGCGATCCCCTGGTTGTGCCACCACTGCCAGGCGATCTTGATCGCCACCTCCACGGCGGTGGAGCCGTTGTCGGAGAAGAACAGCCGCTCCAGGCCGCTCAGGGCGCTGAGCCGTTCCGCCAGGGCTTCGGCCGCGGGATGGCGGAAGTTGGCGAAGATCACCTGCTCGAGGGTGCGGGCCTGCTGGGCCACGGCGGCGGCGATCGAGGGCTCGGCGTGGCCGTGCAGCGTCACCCACCAGCTGCTGATCGCATCGATCAGGCGGCGGCCGTCGTCGAGTTCCAGCAGGGCCCCCTCGCCCCGCACCGCCCGCAGCGGCGGCTCGGAGCGGGCCACCTGGGTGGTGGGGTGCCACAGGTGGGGATGCCAGTGCGGAGGGGAGGTCATTCGGCGGGGAGCAGGCAGGAGCAGGACACCCTTGGCATGATGAAGAGGAGCCGGGCAGATCTGCCGCCCTGAACTCCGCCTCGAACCGTCCCCCGACTGAGCTCGCCAAGAGCCCCATCGCGAGAGGCCCATGGAATGGAATGCCACCAACTCTCGATCCAACCCCAGGGCGAACCGCTTTCTGCGGCCTGAGGAGGCGGCCTCCCGTTCCTTGGGCGCCAGGGCCTGGGGCTCATTGGATGTGTTCGCCGAGGGGCCTTGGCTGCAGATCCGGGTGTCGCTGGAACGGCAGGGCTGGAATCACTCCCAGATCGAACGCATCCACGATCAAATGCGCCATGGCTGGCCGCTGCGAATGGCACAACACAACGTCGCCGCGATCAGCGGCCATTGCCCACTGCGTTCCGGCCGCCAGACCTGAAGCAGCTGCCTTGACAGGGAACGGTGTGGGGCCCTGGTCAGGGGCTGGTTGAAGCCTGAGGCTCAGCGACAGATCTCGGAGCGATGCTCCTGGGGCCCTCCCAGGGGGCCGCAGTTCACCCAGCGGACGAAGCCGGCTTCGATGTCGGTGAAGATCACCAGAATCGCCCCGCAAGCCAACGCCACGGCGCCACTGATCAGAATCTGACGTTTGCTCATCGACCCAGCGTATGCGGCAGCGCACTGGCGTGCCATTGCTGTTCCAGGGCGGCGGCGCTGAGCGGCTCGAGCGGTGGCAGTTCGGCCAGCACCGGCACGCCCCCGAGGCTTGCCAGGCTGCGGGGATTGTCGGGGTGGGGCGGGCCGTTGAGCACCAGGCCCAGCACCGGGATCGAGCGGCGATGCAGAGCCTCGAGCGACAGCAGGGTGTGGTTGAGGGTGCCCAGGCCGCTGCGGGCCACCAGCAGCACCGGCAGCCCCCAGACGGCGATCTGCTCGATCTGCAGCCAGTCCCGTCGCAGCGGCACCAGCAGGCCGCCGGCGGTTTCCACCACCAGGGCGCCGTCACCGGCCGGCAGGGCCAGGCGGCCGGGATCGATCGTCAGGCCCTGCCGTTCGGCGGCCCAGTGGGGCGAGACGGGGGCTTCGAAGCGATAGGCCTCCGGCAGCAACCGCTCCGCCGGCAGCTGCAGCAGCTGCTGCAGCCGGCCCCTGTCGCCACCGTCATCGAGGCCGCTCTGCACCGGTTTCCAGTAGCGGGCTCCGAGGCCCTGCACCAGCAGTGCGCTCACCACCGTCTTGCCGACGTCGGTGTCAGTGCCGCAGACGATCAGGCGCATGCGTTGCTGGTTGCTCGTCGTTGCCAGCTGTTCACGATGGCAGGCCCGACTTCAGGAGGCGCGCCCCCTGGCTTGGGCCTGCGCGCCACCAGCAGCAGCACCTCCCAGCGCAGGGGTGCGCGCGGCCAGTGGGCCAGCAGCCGGCGCAGCTGGCCTGCCGCCAAGGGGGGCTGATGGCTGGCGGTGGCCCCGAGTTGACGCAGATGGCGCAGGGTGTCCAATCCGCCCTGATCGGGGCGGCTGAAGCGCAGCTGCTGGCTGTGGTGCAGCTCCAGGCCGGCGCTGGTGGCCGTCTGGAGCAAGGCTTCGGCCCGGGGCAGGGGCAGGGCGGTGCAGGGCACGGCGGCGGCGCGGGCGGCGGCCTGCCAGGTGTCGAAGCTGCCGGCGATCGGCAAGGCCAGGGCCAGCCAGCCACCGGGCGCCAGCCGGCCGCTCCAGTGGGCCAGCTGGCCGGCGGGATCGTCCAGCCACTGCAGGGCGAAGCTCGAGAGCAGCAGGGCGGCCCCACTCAGCGCTGGCGGCAGGCCTTGGTTGAGATCCCAGGGG
>CALPMR020000020.1 GCA_943324725.2 Bordetella parapertussis
CCCTCGCAGATCAGGTCGCGGCCCTCCACCAGCTGGATGCCCATCTGCTGGGCCAGATAGCTGTGCTCGAAGTAGGCGCTGTTGAACACTCCCGGAGTGAGCAGCACCACCTTGGGAGTGTCGGTCCAGGGGGCGAGTTCCCGCAGGGTCTGAAGCAGCTGGGAGGCGTAGTTGTCGATCGGCTGCACGGTGCGACCGGCGAACAGGCTGGGGAAGATGCGCTTCATCACCCGCCGGTTTTCGAGGAAGTAGGCCACGCCCGAGGGGCAGCGCAGGTTGTCCTCCAGCACCCGCCAGGTGCCCTGGCCATCGCGCACCAGATCGAGGCCGGAGATGTGGCACCAGCGCCCCAGGGGCGGAATCAGGCCCTGCATCTGGGGCCGCCAGCCCTGGGAACTCTCCACGTCTTCCCGCGGCACGACGCCGTCGGCCATGATCCGGCCCTCGCCGTAGACATCGGCCAGGAACTGATCGATCGCCTCCAGGCGCTGGATCAGGCCGCGCTCGAGGCGCTGCCACTCGCCGGCCCCGATCAGCCGCGGCAAGGGGTCAAAGGGCAGGATGCGCTCCACCCCCTGGCTGCCGGAATCGTTGAGGCGGAAGGTGGCGCCGAGGCGCCGCAGCAACATGCCGGCGGCGACATGGTTGTGATTGAGCTGGTCCAGGCCCATCTGCCCGAGGGAGGAGAGCAGGGGTGTGAGCGAGGCCCGGGGTTGGTCGGCGGCGCTGAAGTACTCGTCGTAGCCATGGCTGGGTCGGTACTCAGTGAACATGCGCGCGCTGCAGATCAGCCAATCCTGCTGTGGCGTCGGGGCCCCGGCTGGTCACTTTCGCTACAGGAATCCGCCTGCCCTGCGCCGATCGGCCGGCCCGGGCCCCTTTGGATGACTGGCCGGAGGGGCAGCTCGCCAGATCAGGTCATCACCGTTGAGGGCTGCGCGGCTTCTGGGACAGGGCTCTGGTGAGCGTTGGAGATCTCAGTTCTCCCGATTCGGGGGCGCAGGCCGGTTGCGACGCGGTGAGGCCCTGCTGTCCAGGGCGGGCCTCAATCGTTCAGGGTGCTGGCCATGGCTGAGGCTCCTGCAGGGTGGTTGTTCCTGTCGTGAGGGCATCCCTGCCGCACCGGGGGCTCCAGATCGCGTCTTGCACTCGAGCGTGCAGCGAACTGCCGGCCGCGATCCCGTCCCGGACGACCACGGCAGGACGGCGGCCTGATCCAGCCTGAGGGGCGGTCAACCTGTTGAATTCTGATCGGCAATCGACGTTCAGCAGGCTCCTTGATGCCTGAATGTGTTCCCGCTAGGTCTCGATGGCGCCTGCTCAGGCAACAATGGAGAACCTGTCAGGCGAGCAGATGATTGGGCCTCAGGGTTTTCGCCAAGGCGCAGCTGACGACTCCAATGTGCTGCTCAGTGAAAACGGCGCTGCCCAGGCTCGCGAGTGGCTGGGGCATGAACACCGCCGGTTGCAGCGTTTCCCGGTGCAGGCCAGCCGACCGATCGCTTTGCGCGAGCTCGATGGGGAGCAGGGCTTTGTCGGCCGTTGGCTGCTGGTGGACATCCTGGACATCAGCAAAGGTGGCATGTGCCTGATGGTTTCAGATGCCCATCACTTCCTGGCGGATCAGCATCTGATGCTGGACTTGCGCGCCCATCCCGATTTCGGCGTGCTGCGTCTGGAGGTCAAGGTGCGCTGGTGCCGCTGCTCCCGCAGCTTCACCACGTTTGGGGTGAGTTTCCTGGAGGCGCTGCCGGTGGTCCCGAGGCTGGAGATGGAGCGGCGCAGCGAGCGCCGTGATCCCAACGATCAACCGTGGGCTCAGGAGTGAACCCTGCAGGCAAAGCACAAGTGCTGCGGCTGACCAGGTTCGTCACGCCAGGTTGCCGCAGCATGCTTCGGGTGGTGCGGAACAGCTGCCAATCGACAGCACATCGAGCTGGCTTGACAGAATCTTGGCGATCTGCGAGTAGCCAAGCAGGATCTTGGTAGGTGACTTTGCCCGCATCCTGCTAGATTTATGTAATCCAGTTTTGGCAGAAATGTATCCTCGTTGCCTTTTGCTGTTGATGGCCGCTGGAGCGGTCATTGCCTCGGCCGTTGCGCCGGCCCAAGGGTTCACGGTCACCAGTCCGCTCCCCTTGTCTGCCACTCTGGGCAGCAAGGCTGGCAAGCTCAACTTCCCAGGCTTCAGCACTGTCTTCAAGCCCGCTACCGCCATTTCCCTGGATTCCATCCTCCGCAACGTGTTGATCACGGCCAACGGAACTTCCTGGGGGGTTTCATCTATCACCCAATCAGCCGTCACCCAATACAGGCCGGTGGCAGCCGCTTCGATTTCAACTCCAGGCAATGTCTCCGTTAGTGGCAACTCCCATTGCGCCAGTGGGGCAATCCAGCACCAAGACCGCAAGCGATGTGCAAGCCGTCACAATTAGTCCTCGCACTCCTGGCACTGTTGTCGCAGCAACCGCCCCGGCGTCTCATGGTTGTGCCTGATTTTTTCTCCCTCGATGCAAGGCCAGCCTGGCACTCCTGAAACGGCAAACGTTTCAGCCCTCGCTTGGTTCAGATCCTGCTTCAACCTTTGCTGCTCCCCGTCGACTGCGCTTGAGAATCAAAGACTCAGCTTGATCACAACTGTTCAATCTCCGTTGGTGATCAAGATCCAGGCCCTCTGTGCGCTGACTTGTTTGTTGACTGGATGCTGGTTTGTCAACCATCGCCTGGCTTCTGACTGCATCAGCATGTCGGCTGCTCTGGATGTGTCTTCTGGCGTTGTCTGTCGTGGCCAGCGAGGCAAAGCCGTATCCAGCTCTCCCGTCGGGACAGGTTGATCAAGGCTTTGATCAGACAACGGCGCTCCAGATTGAAAAGACCTTGCCAGCTTGTGGTGTCGGCTTCTCAATCAGCCGTTACAGCCAGAATGCTTCATCTTCAAAACGGTTCGCGCTCCAGGGGCTCAGCTGGAATCGGTTCTTCATGGTGCCGCAGCTGGATATCCTGGCTGAAGGGGTCTCCATCCACCACACGCAATTTCCTGGCTGAGATGCAAGCAGGAATCGCGCTCTCGTCACCGGTTCGAAAGCGACCTGCTCCCGATCATGCCGAACTGCTTGCCCTGCCTGAAGGGGTAGCACCTTGCGCGAGCGAGGTCGTTAAAGTGAATTTACAGATGCCAAATGACACTTGCCATCCAGGGTAAGCTAGGCAGCAACTCCGAAGCGACTGCGCCAGCGCAGGTCATGAAAATTAATTATTTTTTGACTATCGCGTGCAAGTCGTTCGTCAATGTAAACAATAAAAAGAATAACAATGAGTAGCGCCAAGCAGCTTGCTGCGATGTTTCGCAATTTCTCGACCGCGTTGTTCGGGATTTTTATTATTTGTGTTGTTTCTGACAATTTGCCTCTCAGGGTGCTAGAGCCATCCTGGCAATTTACATTTGCGGCTAGCTTGGTCAGGTTCGTGACCATAGCAATGGCGGGGTATGGATTCCTGCATTTGTCTTGTTATCTGTCGCCCTCTCCACGGCAGCAGGATGCCTACCTGGGCAAGGTTGGGAAGATGGCGCAGATGGCGGTGATTGGCTTTTTGTTGTTGATCCCCTTGATTGGTTATTCGGGCTATTCGAACATCAGGCGAATTGATTCCGGCAATGCGCAGCAGAAGCTTCTCACTCAGCGAAATGTCACTAGCTTGGTCAAGGCCATCAATGACTCTGCGACCCCTCGGCAGTTGCAGGCGCAGATGGTTGCCTTGCATGGCCCGCGCATCAGCAACGACGCCCTCCAGATTCCGCTGCAAACCCTGAAGGCGGAGGCTATAAGTTCGGTCAAGCAGGCTCAGAATATGATTGAAGGTAGGCTTAAGGGCCCTGATTCGCCCGACTACCTTACGCTATACAGGCAGCTTATCCGCACCGCTCTTTTGGCGGCTGTGTCGGCTTTTGGGATGGCCTCCGTTGCCTGGAATCCCAGAACCAATCAAAGTCTGCTGACGGCTTGGATTGAAGCTTTTAGCTCCTTGGCTCGCGGGCTGAGGCGCACTCGAATCCAGCGATCTTGGTCCAAATGGTCGTCTGCGATCAAGAAAAAATATGCACGCAACAGAATGATGCGAGCCAGGCAAAACCGCTCCAGGCGGCGTAGACGAGGTGTCAATCTTTAGGCTTCTGAGCGACAGAGAGAGCAGGGGCGCAGGAAAGGCCAGCGCTTGAAGTTGCGATTATACGAGAATCCAGAGATCAGCCGGAGTGGATCAAGGCCGAGGATGGAGCTTCTTGCTGCTGCATTCGGTCCGTCCATCGATCACGCCAGTGCCTGTTTGCCTGAGTTCAGAGCAGGAAATAACGTTGGGCCATCGGCAGCACCTCCGCTGGCTCACAGCTGAGCAGTTCGCCATCAGCGAACACCTCATAGGTCTGAGGATCCACCTCCACCTTCGGCAGGGTGTTGTTGTTGCGCATCGCCGCCTTGCCGATGCTGCGGGTGGTCACCACCGGCACGCAGGGGCGCTTGAGGCCAAGGCTGCGGGGCAGGTCGGCATCGAGGGCGGCCTGACTGACGAAGGTGAGGCAGCTGGGGGCCAGCGCTCCGCCGAAGGCGGCGAACATCGGCCGGCCGTGCACCGGGCCTGGGGTGGGAATCGAGGCATTGGCGTCGCCCATCTGGGCCCAGACGATCGAGCCTCCCTTGATCACCAGCTCCGGCTTGACGCCGAAGAAGCCCGGTTTCCACAGCACCAGATCGGCCAATTTGCCCACCTCCACCGAACCCACCTGGCTGTCGAGGCCGTGGGCGATGGCCGGGTTGATCGTCACCTTGGCGATGTAGCGCTTGAGGCGGGTGTTGTCGTTGCGGCTGGAATCCTCTGGTAGGGATCCGCGCTGCACCTTCATCTTGTGGGCGGTCTGGAAGGTGCGGATGATCACCTCGCCCACCCGGCCCATCGCCTGGGAATCGCTGGCGATGATGCTGAAGGCGCCCAGGTCGTGCAGGATGTCCTCGGCCGCAATCGTTTCACGGCGGATGCGCGATTCGGCGAAGGCCACATCTTCCGGGATGCGCGGATCGAGGTGGTGGCACACCATCAACATGTCGAGGTGCTCCTCGAGCGTGTTGCGGGTGTAGGGGCGGGTGGGATTGGTGGAGCTGGGCAGCACGTTGGCTTCACCGCAGATGCGGATGATGTCCGGCGCGTGGCCGCCGCCGGCTCCCTCGGTGTGAAAGGTGTGGATGGTGCGGCCGCCGATGGCGCGGATCGTGTCCTCGACAAAGCCCGCTTCATTGAGGGTGTCGGTGTGGATGCAGACCTGCACGTCGAAGCGATCGGCCACCGACAGACAGCAGTCGATCGCCGCCGGCGTGGTGCCCCAGTCTTCGTGCAGCTTGAGACCACAGGCGCCGGCGCGGATCTGCTCCTCCAGCGCCTCGGGAGTGCTGGCATTGCCCTTGCCGAAGAAGCCGAGATTCACCGGCAGTCCCTCGGCGGCCTGCAGCATCCGCGCCAGGTGGAAGGCGCCGGGGGTACAGGTGGTGGCGTTGGTGCCGGTGGCGGGCCCGGTGCCGCCGCCCAGCAGGGTGGTGACGCCGCTGGCCAGGGCCGTTTCGATCTGCTGGGGACAGATGAAGTGGATGTGGGTGTCGATGGCGCCGGCGGTGACGATGTGCCCTTCGCCGGCGATCGCCTCGGTGCCGGGGCCGACGATGATGTCGACGTTGTCGCTGATATCCGGGTTGCCGGCTTTGCCGATGGCGCAGATGCGGCCGTCGCGCAGGCCGATGTCCGCCTTGACGATGCCCCACCAGTCGAGGATCAGGGCGTTGGTGATCACGGTGTCCACCGCACCGTCGGCCCGGGTGGTCTGGGCCTGGCCCATGCCATCGCGGATCACCTTGCCGCCGCCGAACTTCACCTCGTCGCCATAGGTGGTGAAGTCCTTCTCCACCTCGAGAATCAGCTCGGTGTCGGCCAGCCGCAGCCGATCGCCCGTGGTGGGGCCGTAGGTCTCGGCGTAGGCGCGGCGGCTGATGCGGTAGGGCATGGCGGGCGCTGGGTAGGCGTTTGCGGAGGGTATGGGGAAAGGGACCGCCTGGGCTGGGGCGGTTGAACGGCTGCCGCCGGGCTGCAGGAGCCGGCGGGCTCAGTCCAGCGGTCCGTTGATCAGGCCGTTGAAGCCGAAGACGCGGCGTTCGCCGGCGTAGGGCACCAGCTGCACGTCGCGGCTGTCGCCCGGCTCGAAGCGGATCGCCGTGCCGGCGGGAATGTCGAGCCGCAAACCCAGGGCGGCCTGGCGATCGAAGGCCAGGGCACCGTTGGCCTCATGGAAGTGGAAATGGGAGCCCACCTGCACCGGCCGATCGCCGGTGTTGGCCACCGTCAGGGTGGTGACCGGCCGGCCGGCATTGAGCTCCAGGTGGCCTGGTTCGGGCAGCAGTTCGCCGGGGATGAGCGGGGCCATGGCGGGAAAGGTGAGGTCAGGTGTCAGCGGATCGGCTCATGCAGGGTGACGAGCTTGGTGCCATCGAGAAACACCGCTTCGATCTGCACCTGCGGAATCAGCTCCGGCACCCCCTCCATCACCTGGTCCCGGTTCAGCCAGGTGCAGCCCTCCTCCATCAGATCGGCCACACTCTTGCCGTCTCTTGCCCCTTCCAGCACCTGGAAACTCAGCCAGGCCACCGATTCGGGGTGGTTGAGCCGCAGGCCCCGGTTGAGACGGCGTTCGGCCAGCAGGGCGGCGGTGACGATCAGGAGCTTGTCCTTCTCCTGGGGGCTCAGGTGCATGGTCTGGACGGAGGTGTCACCACTTTGGCAGTGATGCCCGCCCCAGACTGTTCATCAGCGCAGTGGCTCTTCCTGGAAGGGCCACACCCGCGGCAGCTCCGGCGCCGCCAGGCCCCGGGCCGCCCGGATCCGAGACCAGATGCGCGTGAACCAGCTGCGGGCCGCCGTGGTCGAGGGGCCGCGGTAGCGGGCCACCAGGCCGGGTTCGAGGGCGCCGCAGGCCATCTCCCCCACCAGCCCCTGGCGCTCCTGGCGGCACTGGTCCAGCAGGGCGGCGAGCTCGCCGGCCGGCAGGGTCGCGGGGGCGGCCCACACCAGGGAGCCGAACACCGGTTGCCCCCCCATGCCGTGCTCGCCCTGCAGGCTCTCCCCCCCCAGTTCGATCCTGTCCACCAGCACCCAGCTGCCACCGCCTGAGTCCAGCTGGGGAGTGTCGACATCGTCCTGAACGTCGCTGCCAGCTTCCAGCCGGCGGATCTCCAGCAGCGAGCGCCAGCGGCCGGCGCCGAGCTGTTCGCCCGCGGCGCTGCGGCCTAAGCGCACCACTTCGGCCCCCAGCCAGCTGGCCGTGGCGGCCAGGGTCACCCGCGCCCGCTGCTCATAGAGCCCATCGGCGTAGAGCACCAACTCCTGGGGCAGCCATTCCAGATCGGCGCCGGCGGCCAGCTCGATGTTCAGCTCCTGCAGGGCCCAGTCCCCCTGGGGTGCCCGCCGCGAGCGGCCGATCGAGCCATACACCTTCTGGGCCGCCACGCTGGTGATCAGGGCCCGGCTGTCGGCCGCCAGGGCAATGTCAACGCTGAGGCGATCGCCCCCCACCAGGCCGCCGGCCGTGTGCAGCAGGGGCAGCTCGCAGCGGCCATCGGCCCGCAGGAAGCCGCGCTGCACCTTGAGGGGGGCATTGCAGCGCCCCTGGAAGCGGGTGCCGGTGGCTGAGAGCTCAAAGCGCAGTCGGGCCTGGCCATGCCAGGGGGGCTGGGGCGACGGCCCGGGGCGATCGTCTTCGGGCTGGAGTGGCAGGGAAATCGCGGCAACGCGCCAGGCCATGGTGGCCGATGGTCCGGGCGTGGTGGCGGCCCCTGGCGAGCCGGGCGGTCGTGCCGGTCCCCCGTGTCATCTGGCGAGGAGGCTTGCCGATGGCTCTCGCTTCGATCGGCTCAATCAGCGGCGCTGCTGCCTTGGCGGCATCCGAACCACCAACTTCAGGCCCAGGTTGCAGCGTGTCGGGGGTGAGACGGGTCGCTGCTGGGGCGGGGGCTGGCTGATGGGTTTCCAGGCGTCATCCCCGGGGCGGTGGGTTCCGCTGCCGTCCGACCTGGCCCCAGTCGCTGGGGTGGCTTCGCCAGGGCACACTGTGCTGGTGCTGGCTCCCGGGGGTGGCTGCGGTGAACGACAACGCCCTCACTCCTGACGCTCCGGCCGACCAGGCAACGGCCGCCATCACTCCAGCCATCGACGCCAGAGAGGCCCCGCCCATCAGCCTCACCCGGCGGGATCTGGCCGCCCCAGACGACAGTGCCGCCCTCGGCAAGAGTGGCCAGCCCCGCTGGGTTCTGGCCCTCAGCGCCGACGAACGCACCCGCCTGCGGGGCCGGCGCCACAGCCGCTGCGGCCAGCCCCTGCTGCTGCAGTTGCCCCGCGGTGAGCCGCTGCAGCCGGGGGAATGGCTGGGCGGCGACGACGGCCCGGCGCTGGTGCGGGTCGAGGCCGCCGCCGAATCCCTGCTGCTGGTGCGGGCCGCCGATCCCCTGGAGCTGCTGCGGGCGGCCTATCACCTCGGCAATCGTCATGTCGCCCTGGAGGTGACGGCCACGGAGCTGCGGTTGCTGGACGACCCCGTGCTCGCCGATCTGCTGCGGCAGCGGGGCCTGCGGCTGGAACAGCGGCTGGCCCCCTTCCTTCCCGAGGGCGGTGCCTACGCGGCGATCGGCCACAGCCACAGCCACAGCCATGGGCATGGTCATGGGCACGGACCGGAGGCCAGCCATCGCCACGGATCGGAAGCCACCCACTCCCAAAGTCCGGCGTGAGCCTGCAGCGTCTGCGGCTGTATCAGCTGGTCTCGCCGGCCCTGCCGGTGGGGGCCTTCAGCTATGCCGAGGGGCTGGAGGTGCTGGTCCAGGGCGGCCGGCTGGGCGATGCGGCCGCCGTGCGCGCCTGGCTGGAGGCCGAACTGGCCCGGGGTGCCCTCTGCCTGGAGGCCGCCGCCCTGCCCCGCTTGATGCTCCTGCAGGCCGAGGGCGACTGGCCCGGGGTCGTTGATCTCGACCAGTGGCTGCTGGCCCAGCGGGAGGCCCCGGAGCTGCGCGCCCAGCAGCGCCAGATGGGCTGGTCGCTGCAGCAGTTGCTGGCCGATCTGGGCTGGCCCCTGCCGGCGGCGGCGCCCCGGTTGGCCTGGCCTGCCGCCTTCGCCCACGCCGCCCGCAGCCTTGAGCTCGCTGCGCCGGAGGTGGTGGAGGCCTATCTGCACGGCTGGATCGCCAACCAGCTGAGCGCTGCGGTGCGCCTGGTTCCGCTCGGTCCCACCGAGGCCCAGCGGCTGCTGCTGGCGCTGGGGCCGCTGCTGGCCGCCCGGGCAGAGGCGCTGGCTGATGCCGATCCCCGCAGTCTCTGGAGCGGTGGCGTCGGCGCTGGCCTCGCCCAGCTGGGTCAGGGGGAGCTCTACTCGCGCCTGTTCCGCAGCTGAGGGATCAGCCGCGAAGGGGGCGGCAGCAAGGGCCCGGCCGGGGCTTTTCGGCTCCTTCGGGGCCCCAGATGGCGCCGGCTCGGCGATCGCTCTTGGCAGGCCCTGACTTCAGGCCGTTCACAACCCGGTGCCCCTTTAGCCTGGGGCCTGTGGATCGTGTTGGATGAGTCGCCTGCGCGTCGGTGTGGCCGGACCGGTCGGCTCCGGCAAGACGGCGCTGGTGGAGGCCCTCTGCCTGCGGCTGCGCGATCGCCTCGAACTGGCGGTGGTCACCAATGACATCTACACCCAGGAGGACGCCCAGTTCCTCACCCGCGCTGGCGCCCTGGCGCCGGAGCGCATCCGCGGCGTCGAAACGGGGGGGTGCCCCCACACCGCGATTCGCGAGGACTGCTCGATCAACCGCGCTGCGGTGCAGGAGCTGGAGCTGGCCTTTCCGAATCTCGATCTGGTGCTGGTGGAGAGCGGTGGCGACAATCTGGCCGCCAGCTTCAGTCCGGAACTGGTGGATCTCTGCATCTACGTGATCGATGTCGCCGCCGGCGACAAGATCCCCCGCAAAGGCGGGCCCGGCATCACCCGCTCCGATCTGCTGGTGATCAACAAGATCGATCTGGCGCCGATGGTGGGAGCCAGCCTGACGGTGATGCAGCACGACACCGAGCGCATGCGGGGGGGGCGGCCCTGGTGCTTCACCAACCTGCGCAGTGGCGAAGGCCTGGAGCGGGTGGAGGCTTTCCTGCTGCAACAGCTACCCGGACGCGGCTGAGGGTGCGGCCGCGGCCTCAGCAGCGCTGCTCGCGGTGTGCCGATGCGAACCATTCGACGAAAGTGTCTCATCGGCTACAAAGGCCCATCGGCCCCAGTTACTACCTTCCCCCAAACCGCAACGGGCCCATTCCGACATGGGCCGAGGCGGAAACCCATCCTCAGGAGAATCGACCATGAAGCCATCAGCGAAGCGGATCCAATCCCTGCGTCTGATCGGTGGAGCCACCGCCCTTGCCACGACCCTCAGCCTTGTCGCCTGCGGCGGCGGTGGTGGCGGCGGCACCTCCAGCGACGGTGGCTTTGATGGCGAGGTGAAGGTCGGCATCCTTCACTCCCGCTCGGGCACCATGGCCATCTCCGAAAACACGGTGGCCGAAGCCGAATTGATGGCCATCGACGAGATCAACAAGGCCGGCGGCGTCAAAATCGACGGCAAGAAGCTGAAGATTGTGCCGATTGAGGAAGATGGCGCTTCCGATTGGCCCACCTTTGCTGAGAAGTCGAAGAAACTGATCGATCAGGACAAGGTGGCCGTGGTGTTCGGCGGCTGGACCTCCGCCAGCCGCAAGGCGATGCTGCCGGTGTATGAGTCCAAGGACGCCTTCCTCTACTACCCGATTCAGTACGAAGGGCAGGAGTGTTCGAAGAACATCTTCTATTCTGGTGCCACCCCCAACCAGCAGGCTGAGCCCGCAGTCTCCTGGTTGCTGAAGAACAAGGGCAAGGACTTCTTCCTGGTCGGCTCGGACTACGTGTACCCGCGTACGGCCAACACGATCATGAAGGAACAGCTCAAGGCCCAGGGCGGCAACCTTGTGGGTGAGGACTACCTGCCCCTGGGCAATACCGAAGTTGCTCCGATCATCGCCAAGATCAAGCAGGCTCTGCCCAAGGGTGGCGTGATCGTCAACACCTTGAATGGTGACAGCAATGTCGCCTTCTTCAAGCAGATGAAGGCCGCAGGCATCACCCCCGCCAACGGCTACGCGATCATGAGCTTCTCGATCGCTGAAGAGGAGATCGCCGCCATTGGCCCTGAGTATCTGGAAGGCACCTACGCCGCCTGGAACTTCTTCCAGAGCCTCGATACCCCTGCTTCCAAGAAGTTCACCGCCGACTTCAAGGCCAAGTACGGCGAGAAGCGGGTCACCAGTGATCCGGCGGAAGCTGCCTACTCGATGGTCTATCTCTGGGCCAAGGGTGCCGAGAAGGCCAACAGCGTCGACGACGACAAGGTGCGTGAAGCCCTGGTTGGCGTCAGCTTCGATGCTCCCGAGGGCAAGGTGACCGTGCAGCCCAACCACCACATCGAGAAGCTGGTGCTGATCGGCGAGGTTCAGAAGGACGGCATGTTCAAGATCCTCGAGAACAAGGGCATGGTCAAGCCCGTGGCCTGGAACCAATTCGTGCCCGAAACCAAGGGTTACACCTGCGACTGGACCCAGAAGCGCCCCGACGCCGGCAAGTTCAAGATGTGAATCCCGCTGGGGATTCTGCTTCGGGGGAGGGATCCGTTCCCTCCCCTTTTTTCATTGAGGCCATGGCAGCTTCTGATTCCTCTGCCCCGTCTTCAACGGGAGTTCATGAACGTTTTACTTGACACTCTTTTCAATGGCCTGGCCATCGGCTCGGTGCTGATGCTGGCCGCCCTCGGCCTGGCCGTGGTCTTTGGGCTGATGGGCGTCATCAACATGGCCCACGGCGAGTTGATGATGCTCGGTGCTTACACCACTTTCGTGGTGCAGAACCTGCTCAAGAATGGCCCGCTCGAAGGGCTGTTCCCCATCTATATCCTCTTCTCGATTCCTCTGGCTTTTCTGGTCAGCGGCCTGGCTGGCCTGCTGCTGGAAAAGACGGTGATCCGCCGTCTTTACGGTCGGCCTCTGGAAACCCTGCTGGCCACCTGGGGCGTCAGTCTGATCCTGCAGCAGTTCGTGCGCTCCGTATCCAGCGCCTTCTTCATCGGTCTGGTGGTGGCCGTGGCCCTGGGGATGCTGGCGCCGCGGTTGCTACCGGCAGCGTGGCGGCAGCAGCGCTGGTCTCCGCTGCTGGGAGTGGGCAGCTGGATTGGCGCCACGGCGGTGGGCATTGGCCTGGCCGCGGCCCTGGGCAACCAACGCGAACTTCATCAGCCCTGGTTCAGTGCCCGCAACATCGATGTCACGGCACCCGAGTGGCTGCAGGGATCGATTGAGGTGGCGGGCGTCACCATGCCGACGGCACGACTGTTCATCATTGCCCTCACGATTCTTGCGCTGCTGGCGGTGCACTGGTTCCTGCAGAAGAGCGTCTGGGGCATCCGCATCCGCGCCGTCACCCAGAACCGGCCGATGAGCAGCTGCCTCGGCATTCCCACCGAGAAGGTGGATGCGCTCACCTTCCTGGTCGGTTCGGGCCTGGCCGGAGTGGCCGGTGTTGCGGTCACCTTGCTGGGCTCGGTGGGTCCCAATCTTGGCGGCAACTACATCGTTGATTGCTTCATGGTGGTGGTGCTTGGCGGCGTCGGCAAACTGCTCGGCACCGTCGTGGCGGCCCTGGGCATCGGCGTGCTCAGCTACATCCTCGGTTCGGGCTCCTTGCTGCTGCTCTGGCCCCAGATGCCCGCCGCTCTCAATGAAACGATCACCTTCTTTGCCACCACCTCGATGGCCAAGGTGTTGGTGTTCATTCTGATTGTGGTCTTCCTGCAGTTCAGGCCGGCGGGCCTGTTCCCGCAGAAGGGCCGCATGGTGGAGGTCTGAGCGATGACGATCACCTCCAACAGTTCAATCACGCCGGCGACGTTTCTGCGCCGCTGGTGGCCCTGGATCGCCATCATCGCGGCGGCCCTGATCCTGCCCTTCATCCTGCCGCCGTTTCGGCTCAATCTGCTGGGGCGCTTTCTGTCCTTGGGCATTGTTGCTCTGGGCATTGATCTGATCTGGGGCTATACAGGCCTGCTCAGCCTTGGCCAGGGCATCTTCTTTGCACTCGGTGGCTATGCCATCGCCATGTATCTGCAGCTGGATTCACTCGAACCCGGCCAGCTGCCTGAGTTCTTTGGCCTCTATGGGGTCAAGGAGTTGCCCTTGTTCTGGCAACCGTTCAACTCAGCCTGGTTCACGCTCGTCGCCATCTGGGTCGTTCCGGCCGTCGTCGCCGGCCTGCTCGGCTATCTGGTTTTTCGCAACCGCATCAAGGGGGTCTACTTCTCGATCCTCACCCAGGCGGCTCTGCTGGTGTTTTTCAACTTCTTCAATGGCCAGCAGAAGCTGATCAATGGCACCAACGGTCTTAAGACCGATACGGCCAGCTTCTTCGGCCAGATGGTCGGTTCCGACGCCATGCAGCGCAATCTGTTCTGGATCACGGTGCTGCTGGTGATCGCCGCCTGGACCCTGTGCCGCTGGCTCACCAGCGGTCGCTTCGGTGATGCCCTGATCGCCGTCCGCGATGACGAGCCGCGCCTGCGGTTCACCGGCTACAACCCCACGGCTTTCAAGACCCTGGTGTTCACGGTCGCCGGCGCCCTGGCAGGTATCAGTGGCGCTCTTTATACGGTTCAATCCGGCATCGTCAGCCCCCAGTTCATGGCGGTGCCCTTTTCGATCGAGATGGTGATCTGGGTGGCGGTCGGCGGCCGCGGCACCTTGATCGGTGCCGTGTTCGGAGCCGTGCTGATCAACTATGCCAAGAGCCTGATCAGCGAGCAGCTGCCCGAAACCTGGCTGTTCATCCAGGGGGGGCTGTTCCTGCTGGTGGTCACCGCTCTGCCCGATGGCGTGGTGGGCTGGTGGCGGCAGGGTGGGCCTGGGCGCATCCTGGCGATGCTGGGTTCCTCCCCGTCGACGGCCACCTATCCCGGCCTCGATCTCGATCCTGAGGTGCAGGCTGAGCGGCGGGCGATCGAATCCCGAGCCAGCGCCGAAGAGAGCGGTGCTACGCAGATCGGAGCTGAGCCGTGAAGTCCCTGCTTGAACTCAAGGCCGTCAGCGTCAGCTTCGACGGCTTTCTGGCCCTCAATGATCTCAATCTCACCCTCGCTCCCGGCGAGCTGCGGGCGGTGATCGGCCCCAATGGCGCCGGCAAGACCACCTTCCTCGATGTGATCACCGGTAAGGTGAGACCGACCAGAGGCGATGTGCTGTTCCGCGGCCAGTCGTTGCTGGGCATCAGCGAGCACCGCATCGCCCGGCTTGGCATCGGCCGCAAGTTCCAGACCCCCCGCGTCTATCAGAATCTCAGCCCGCGCCGCAATCTGGAGCTGGCGGTCAAGGGCAGCCATTCACCCTTTGCCCTGCTGCTCGGTCGCCTCAGCGGCGAACAGCGCGATCGGGTGCAGGAACTGTTGGCGGTGGTGGGCCTCGAGGCCAGTGCCTCCCGGCCGGCCGGCAGTCTCTCCCACGGTCAGAAGCAGTGGCTGGAGATCGCCATGCTGCTGGCCCAGGATCCTGATCTGCTGCTCGTTGATGAGCCGGTGGCGGGACTCTCCGATGAGGAGACCGAGCGCACCGGTGAGTTGCTGCGCCATCTGGCCGGTGACCACACCGTGCTGGTGATCGAGCACGACATGGACTTCATCCGCGAGCTGGATTGTCCGGTCACGGTGCTGCACGAGGGCCATGTGCTCTGCGAGGGCAGCATGGAGGTGGTGCAGCGCGACCCCCGGGTGATCGAGGTCTACCTCGGGGTTGAGGACGACGACAGCTTGGGCGGAGTCAGCACCGCCGCAGGATCGCCCCAGGAGATGTCATGACCAGCACCATGTCTCGGCAGGATGCCCATTCCTCCAGCGGTGAGGGCAGCGATCTGCTCTCGATACGTGGCCTCAACGTCTACTACGGCGAGAGTCATATTCTGCGCAATGTCGATCTCTCGATTGCGCCGGGTCAGATGGCCTGTCTGATCGGCCTCAATGGTGTCGGCAAGACCACCCTGCTCAAGACGATCATCGGCTTGTTGCGTCAACGCAGCGGCTCGGTGTCGCTGGCCGGGGAGGAGGTTTCAGCGCTGCCGCCGCACCGCCGCGCCCGCTCCGGCATCGGCTATGTGCCCCAGGGGCGGGAGATCATTCCCCAGCTCAGCGTGCGCGAAAATCTGTTGCTGGGTCTCGAAGCCCTGCCCGGCGGCATCGGTCGCCATCGGCACATCGATCCGCTGGTGTTCGAGCTGTTTCCGATCCTGGAGAAGTTCCTCGCCCGCCGGGGCGGCGATCTCTCCGGCGGCCAGCAGCAGCAACTGGCCATCGCCCGGGCCCTGCTCGGCAAACCGCGCCTGCTGCTGCTCGATGAGCCCACTGAGGGTATCCAGCCTTCGGTGGTGCTCGACATCCAGCGGGCCGTTGCTCGCATCATCCGCGAGACGGGTATCAGTGTGCTGCTGGTGGAGCACCATGCCAGCTTCGTGCGCCAGGCCGACTGGTACTACGCGATGCAGAAAGGCGGCGTGGTGGCCAGTGGCCCCACCAGTGATCTCAGCCAGGAGATGATCCATCGCTTTCTCAGTGTCTGAGGCTGCTGTTGAGCGGATTGTTCCTGGTTGGGTGCGATCCAATCTGGGCACGCCAACACCTGGGCAGCTTGAAAATTGTCCATCCAGCCCTGAAAAGTTGCAGGGGGAGCTAGTAGTTGCAAGGCTTCTCGCGTTGCGTGACTGATGAGGTTCGGGATTTTTTCGAGGTGTTCAATTTGGATCGCGACTCTGAATCCTGCCTTGATGGTGACGCAGGCTGCAACGTCTCGGGAAAGGCCTGGGCTGTGGGGCTTTACTGGCTAGTTAAGATGCAGCCTGTCAACAGTCCTGGTCCATGCGCTTCGCCCCACGCCTATCTGTTCTTGGCTTGGCCGCCGGAGCCAGCCTTGCCGCCCTCAGCGTTGCGCCGGCTCTGGCCGAATCCTGCACCTTCCTCAGCCCAGTGGGAGGCAATGGCGTCACCAACATCGTCACCAAGACCATCAGCCCCGGCAATCCCCTGGGCCGGCCTAACTGGAACACCGATTTCTACGTCACCAAGCCTTACAGCAGCTACAAACTGTTCTTCACGGCCAATTCCTCGGTAAGTGCCACCTATCCGCTTCAGGCCTACCTGAAGTTCAGCGACGGCTCCAATCTGCAGGTGTATAACAAGAACTTCACCCCCGATCCCGGCAGCGGCGGTTCGGTCAGGGTGCAAGCCATTCCCGGCAAGCTCGTCAGCCAGGTGAACATCAAAGTGGGCGCCACCGACAACATGGCGGCCACCGGCTTCACTTATCGCATCTCTGTTCAGGGTTGCTACTGAGCGGCTCCATGGCGGCGATCTAGTCCAGTAGGTTCCGCCAGAGTGCCTGCCCTTGAGCTTCCGCTATTGGCGGAAGCTCAAGGGCATCGCAGCTGCTCAGGGGCCTGCAGCTCAGGCTGTTGATCAACAGGGCGCCATCGCTGCTGAGCAGGTCGGCGCGGCTGAGGTGGGTCTCGGCGGCCAGGCCGCGGTCGAGGGCCTGAGCGCGCATCACGCCGGGCAGGCAGCCGCTGCTGGCCGGCGGGGTCCACCACTGGCCTGCGCGCAGCACCAACAGATTGGCGGCGCTGCCGCAACAGAGTTCGCCGCTGGAGCTCAGCAGCAGGGCCTCCTCGGCGCCGGCAGCGCGGGCTTCGCGCCGGGCCTGGATCTGGGCGCCGTAGGCAAAGCTCTTGCAACGGCTCAGCTGGCTGTCGGCATTGCGGCGTTCATGGCGACTGATGATCGTCGTGATCGCGCCAAAGGCGGGCTTGTAGGCGACCAGCTGCAGCCAGAAGCGATGGACCGGCTGGGGCTCTCCGGCGGCGGGCAGCTCCAGGCCCCGGCAGCCGCTGCCCCGGCTCCAGTTCAGCCTCAGGGCCCCCTGGCGGATGCCGCTGCGCTGCACGGCTTCAGCGATGCGGGGCTGCAGGTGCTCGGCGCTGGGTGGTGGCGCCATGCCAAGCAGGGCAGCAGAGCCCTGCCAGCGCCCCAGATGCTCCTGCAGCAACCGGGGCTGGCCCGCCTCCACCAGCACCGTTTCGAACAGGCCATCGGCCAGCTGCAGGCCCCGATCGCTCAGGGGTAGGGCCAGCTGATCGGGATGGCCCCAGTGGCCGCTGCTCAGAGTCGTCTCGTTGCCGATGTCAAGCTCGGGGTCGGCGATCCAGGCGATCGGCTCGCCCGGCTGGCGGCTGTTCTCGTCCATCAGGCCAGGGCCTCGAGCAGGGGCTGGATCTTCCAGCCCATCTCCACTGCCTCACCCTGGGGATCGGAGTCGGCGACGATGCCGCCGCCGGCGTGCAGCCGCAGCCGCCGCCCTTTCACCATCAGGGTGCGGATCAGGATGCTGCTGTCGAAGCTGCCGTCGGCGCCGAGGTGGAAGAGGGAGCCGCAGTAGGGACCCCGCGCCACCGGCTCCAGTTCACTGAGGCGCTGGCAGGCCCGCACTTTCGGTGCCCCGGTGATCGAGCCCCCCGGCCAGCAGGCCCGCAGCAGGTCCACCAGCCCTCGCCCCGGCTGCAGCTGGCCTGTGACCACTGACGTGAGGTGATGCACCTGGGCGTAGCTCTCCAGTCCCAGCAGCTGGGGTACGTCGATCGATCCAGGCACGCAGACCCGCCCCAGATCGTTGCGCATCAGATCGACGATCATGACGTTCTCGGCCCGGTCCTTGGGATCGCAGACCAGGGCGGCGGCGGCGTCCGCATCGGCCTCGGCATCGCCGCTGCGGGGGCGGGTGCCCTTGATCGGCCTGGTCTCGATGCTGCCATCGCTGCCGAGGCGCAGAAACCGCTCCGGCGAGGCCGAAATCAGGGCCTCCTCGCCCGCGATCGCCAGGCCGCCGAAGGGGGCCGGACAGTGCTGGCGCAAGCGCCCATGCAGGCCGAGGAGATCAGGTTGCTGCGCCAGCAGGGTTTCGCAGCAGGCGGTGAGGTTGGCCTGGAACAGGTCGCCACTGGCGATGCGTCGCTGCAGCTGGCTCACCTGCTGGGCGAACTGCTCAGCGGGCGTGTGCCAGTGCCAGGCTTCCAGCGCAATGGATTCCGGGCCGCATCGCTCCGGGGTGCTGGGCGCCAGCTCGGCCAGCAGGCGTCGCATCGCCTCCAGTCGGACTGGATCCTCCCCTTCCAGCCAGCAGCGCCGCTGGTGTCGATCGAAGTGCAGCAGGGGATCGTGACGGGCGGCCCAGAGGCTGGCCATGTCCGAGGCCTGCCAGTGCCGGCCCGGTTCCACCCAGGCCCCCGCCTCGTAGCCCAGCCAGCCCAGCCAGGGACCGCCCCGGGCCGCCATCCGCTCCAGGGCCAGGATGGGATCCTCGGCGCCGGCGCTACCGGGCAAGCCGCGGCAGCAGATCAGCTCCAGCGGCTGCAGACCCAGCACCGAGCGCCGCCCCAGGCGGCTGCCGTCGCCATCGAGGAACACCAGGCCCTCGCTGCCCAGGGCGGCGGCCAGGCCCTGGGCCAGGGGCCACGGTTCGCACCAGGGCAGCTCAAGGCGCAGGCGGGCGCTCATGCCACGAGGCCACGGGCCAGATCCGCCGCGCTGCTGGCCAGATCGGGCCGGCCGGCCTCGCGCAGGGCGGCGTCGCGGATGCGGCAGCTGTCGCAGCGTCCGCAGGGGTGGTCGCCGCCCTGGTAACAGCTCCAGGTGCTGGCCACCGGCACGCCCAGCCGCAGGGCCTCGATCACGATCTCGGTCTTGGTGGCAGTCACCAGGGGGGCCCAGAGCCTGGCGCCCTGGCCTTCGCGGCCGGCTTTGCTGGCCAGGTTGGCCAGGGTCTGGAAGGCATCCAGGTAATCGGGCCGACAGTCGGGGTAGCCGGAGTAGTCGATCGCAGTCACCCCCAGCACGATCCGCTCCGCCCCGCGGGCTTCGGCCAGGCTGAGGGCCAGGGCGATGAACACCGTGTTGCGGCCGGGCACGTAGGTGCTGGGGATCACACCGGCCTGCACGCCGTCGGTGGGCACGGCGATCGCCGCATCGGTGAGGGCCGAGCCGCCCCAGGCGGCCAGATCGACCCTCAGCACGAGGTGCTCGGCCAGTTCCAGGGCCGTGGCCACGGCGCGGGCGGCCGCCAGTTCGCGGCGGTGCCGCTGGCCATAGTCGAAGGACAGGGCGATGACGCGGTAGCCGGCTTCTCTGGCCAGGGCGGCGGCGGTGGCTGAATCCAGGCCGCCGGAGAGCAGGGCGATCGCCGTGGGGGCAGGGGAGGTCATGGCGCCATTCTGGAAGGCAGGTCGACGCCGGCGACGGCTCTGGCCAAGATGCAACGGGGTCTGGCTCCGCTGCGCTCCCTTTCCCCCTGTCTGCTCGCCATGCTCCCCGTCTCCGGCCGTTCCGTCGCCAGCCCCCGCCGTCCCCGTTCCAGCCGCCTGGGCAGGACCACCGTGGCGGCCGCCGCGCTGCTGCTGCTCGGATTCGGTTCCGGCGGGGCGGCCCGCGCCATCCCCTTGCTGGATCTGAAGCCCTATCCGGCCGCCGCCGCCGGCGAGCGCCGCTGGGTGATCCAGCTGCCCGGGGTGCTGCCGCCCACTGCCGATCCCAGGATGTCCCCCAATCCCAGTGACTGGCGGGTGGAGTTGATCGTCGGCCGGGAGCTGCAGGTGGATTGCAACACCCAGCGCTTCGGCGGCAAGGTGCGCAGCGAGACCCTGCCGGGCCTTGGCTACAAGGTCTATCGGGTCAAGGATGTCGGTCCGGTGGTCTCCACCCGCATGGCCTGTCCGCCGGACAGTGGCAAGCGCAAGGCGTTCGTGCCGATGGGATCCAAGCCCTTCGTGGTGCCTTACAACGCCAGTCTGCCGATCGTGATCTACGCGCCGAAGGATCTCGATGTGCGCTGGCGCCTGTGGAAGGCCGAGCGGGTGCAACGGCCGGCCAATGTGCTGTAGGGCCTTGCCGTGGGCCACGGGCTGGTCCTGGCATCAGGGACGGGATCACGGGGGCGACTGAAGAATCATGGGGCCACTCCAGAAGGCTGGGTCACACCGCCGCCCCTGGCGGCCCCACGGCACCGGGCCGCCCCGCCCGCGGGCGGGGTTCTGGGCCCGAGGCCTGGTGGCCCTGGCCGCCGCCTGCAGCTACGGGGCGGCCGCAGGCAATCTGACCCAGGCCCGCCAGACCCCGATCCAGGGGCCGCTCAGCCTGGCCCACTTCGTTGCAGGGCAGAGCGCTTGCTATGACCGCAACAAGCGGCTGCCGCTGGCGGTGGTGGACGCCCATCTGCATGCGCGCCCCTTCGGCGGGCCGCCGCTGCCCTTCCCGGACCTGTTGAACCA
>CALPMR020000021.1 GCA_943324725.2 Bordetella parapertussis
CAGGCGGCCGTGGTCGGCCGGGTGCTGGCCGAGAACGTGGTGCGGGTGCTGCAGCACGGCGAGGTGGTGGCGGAGGTGCCCGCCAATGCCCTGGCGGATGACACGCCGATCAACCGGCACGAGCTGCTGGCCGAGCCTCCTGAAGCGATCCAGCGCCACTGGCTGTGGCGCGAAAGCTCCCTGCCGGAGGCCACGGGCCAAGGCATTGCCCTGGGCGATGGCCGCCTGCCCTGGGGCGATGTGCTGCTGCGCCTGCTCGATGACCCGACGATCGCCAGCAAGCGCTGGGTGTATCGCCAGTACGACCACCAGGTGCAGGCCAACACGGTGATTCCCCCCGGTGGCGCCGATGCGGCCGTGGTGCGCCTGCGGCCCCAGCAGGGTGCCGGCTCCCTGGAGGCGGCCAGCCGCGGCGTGGCGGCGGTGGTCGACTGTCCCAATCGCTGGGTGTTCCTCGACCCGGAGCGGGGCGCCATGGCGGCGGTGGCCGAAGCAGCCCGCAATCTCAGCTGTGTCGGCGCCGAACCGCTGGCTGTCACCGACAACCTCAACTTTCCGTCCCCGGATACCGCCAGCGGCTACTGGCAACTGGCCCTGGCCTGTCGGGGCCTGTCCACGGCCTGCGCCGCCCTCGACACGCCGGTCACCGGCGGCAACGTTTCCCTGTACAACGAAACGCGCCTGCCGGACGGCAGCATGCAGCCGATCCAGCCGACGCCGGTGGTGGGCATGGTGGGCCTGGTCCACGACCTGGCCCATGTCACCGGCCTGGCCTGGCGCCATCCCGGCGATGCCATCTGGTTGCTGGGGGTGCCCCTGGAGGCCGGTGAGGCCGCTGGACAGGCGCCCGATCCGCGCTTGTCCCTGGCGGGCAGCAGCTATCTGGAGGTGATCCACGGCCAGCTCACCGGTCGCCCGCCGCAGGTGGATCTGGATCTGGAGCGCTGCGTGCAGGCCTTTCTGCGCCGGGCGATCACGGCCGGCCTGGTGGCCTCGGCCCACGATCTCAGCGATGGCGGCCTGCTCGTGGCGGCGGCGGAGGCGAGCATCGCCTCCGGTTGTGGGGCCCATCTGGAGATCCCCGCCAGTGGCGCCCGGCTCGATCGTCTCCTGTTCGCCGAAGGCGGTGCCCGGCTGCTGCTGACGGTGCCACCGGCCCAGACCGGGGCCTGGCAGGAGGCCCTCGATGCCGCGGCGGACTCCGGCGCCGCGATTCCGGCGCAGTGCCTGGGGGTGGTGGAGTCCGGCCAGCAATTCACGGTCGTGCAGGCTGGCCTGCCGCTGCTGGATCTGCCGGTGGGCGATCTGCAGCGGGCCTTTGAGCAGGCCATCCCCCGGCGCCTGGGTCAGGCCGCTCCGCCGCCGGATCACTGAAGGAAGCCCATGCGTCAAGATGAGCGCCGATGACGGTGATGCACCCCGTGCCCTTCGACGAGCCTGAGCCCGTCCGCTTTCCAGCCGGTGTCTCCGTCGAAGGGTTCACACTTGCTCAGCCAGACGAGCAGCCGCTGAGCGAGCGGCCTGACAAGCCCGAGGAAGCCTGCGGCGTCTTTGCGGTGATGGCGGCCGGTCAGGCTGTGGCCAATCTCACCTATTTCGGCCTCTATGCCCTCCAGCATCGCGGCCAGGAATCGGCCGGTATTGCTGTGTTTCAGGGCGATCAGGTGCGTCTGCACAAGGACATGGGCCTGGTGAGCCAGGTGTTCGATCAGGAGGTGCTCGAACGCATGCCCGGCGAGCTGGCGATCGGCCATAACCGCTATTCCACCACCGGCAGCAGCAAGGCCTGCAATGCCCAGCCGGTGGTCCTGATGACCCGGATCGGTCCCTTTGCCCTGGCCCACAACGGCAACCTGGTCAATGCGGCCGAGCTGAGGCTGGCTCTCGACCACCTCTCCGGTGAGTTCACCTCCACCACTGACTCTGAAATGATTGCCTTTGCTTTGCAGCAGGCGGTCGATGGCGGTCAGGGCTGGAGCGAGGCGATTCGCCATGCCGCCTCCCTTTGCCGCGGTGCGTTCAGCCTGCTGATCGGCACACCTGAGGGTCTGTTTGCCCTGCGGGATGGCCATGGTGTGCGTCCGCTGGTCTTCGGCCACATCGGTGAACCCAGCCAGGCCCAGTGGGTGGCCAGCAGTGAAAGCTGCGGGCTTGACATCATCGGCGCCCATTTCGATGACGATGTCAAACCCGGTGAACTGATTCATTTCC
Organism: Bordetella parapertussis; assembly: GCA_943324725.2. Taxonomy (GTDB): domain Bacteria; phylum Cyanobacteriota; class Cyanobacteriia; order PCC-6307; family Cyanobiaceae; genus Cyanobium. The sequence goes on from CALPMR020000021.1 coordinate 2,212, forward strand.
ACCAGGGCGATCCCACACCGGAGCGGATTCAGTGGTGTCAGGAGCCGCCCAAGCTCTGTGTGTTTGAGATGATCTATTTCGCCCGCCCTGACAGCCGCTTTTTCGGCGAATCTCTCTATAGCTATCGCGTGCGTATCGGCGAGGTGTTGGCCAAGGAAAATCCCGTGGCTGCCGACATCGTGATCGGCGTTCCGGATTCAGGTATTCCTGCTGCCATCGGCTATTCCCATGCCAGTGGCATTCCTTTCGCCGATGGTCTGATCAAGAATCGCTATGTCGGTCGTACGTTCATTCAGCCCACCCAGGCGATGCGGGAGGCCGGTATCAGGGTGAAGCTCAATCCCCTGCCTGATGTACTCGCCGGCAAGCGAGTGGTGGTGATTGATGATTCGATCGTGCGGGGCACCACCAGCCGCAAACTGGTGCAGGCGTTGCGCGATGCCGGTGCCACTGAAGTCCACATGCGGATCAGTTCACCCCCGGTGACCCATCCCTGTTTTTATGGCATCGACACCGACACCCAGGATCATCTGATTGCGGCTCGGCTCACCCTGGCTGAGATTGAACAGCACCTGGGAGTGGACTCGCTGGCCTATCTCACCAAGGAGGGCATGGTGCAAGCGGCCCAGACCAACGCCGGTGAATTCTGTACGGCCTGTTTTGATGGCAACTATCCGATTGATCTGGATCCCTCGGTGCGGGCCAGCAAGCTGATGCTGGAACCAGCCGGCATCGCCGCGAGCCTCTGAAGTTGCTGCGGTTGTGTTGTTGATCTTGTTCGGCTGTTGATCGCAGGCGCCTGATGCGGATTGCTTTTCTTGATTCCTGGTTGCAGGATGCCGCCAATGGCAGTGGAACTGCCGTCGCCATCGGTGGGCTGGCCCGCAGCCTGATCGAACGGGGCCATCAGGTTGAGCGCCTGGCGCCAGTGGGCCGCTGGCCCCGCAATCTGCTGCTGCGCCGTCTCTGGTTCAATCTCACCCTGCCGCGCCGGCTGGCCCGTGGCCGCTACGACCTCTGCGTCGGTTTCGATATCGACGGTTTTCGTGTTGCTGGCCGCGCCGGTGTCGCCTATGCCTGCTCCATCAAGGGGGTGCTGGCCGAAGAGGCGCGTTGTGAGCGGGGCTGGCCGCGGCTGATGCTGTGGTCGCTCTCGCGCCTCGAGCGCCTGAATGCCCGTCGCGCTGCCCTGGTGCTGAGCACGAGCCGCTATTGCTGCGAGCGCATCCAGGCTGATTACGGCGTCCCAGCTGAGCGGTTGGTGGTTGTGCCGGAGGGGATTGATCTCACGCTCTGGGTGCCCAGCATCGATCCTGAGGCGTTGGCGCAGCTGGATGCCGGTCGCGAACCCTTCACCGTTCTCTGCGTCGCCCGGCAGTACGCCCGCAAGCGGGTCACCGATCTGCTGGCGGCCTTTCCGCTGGTGCTCGCCCAGCTGCCGCAGGCACGGCTCGTGGTGATCGGTGACGGACCCGAGCATGGGGCCCTCTGCCAGCAGGTGGCTGCGTTGGGGATCGGCGCCTCGGTGCAGCTGCTCGGTGCCCTGGCTTCCGATCAGGAGGTGCGGGCCTGGTACCAGCGGGCTGCGATTTTCTGCCTGCCTTCGATTCAGGAGGGGTTCGGCATTGTCTTCCTCGAGGCGATGGCTAGCGGTTTGCCGGTGGTGAGCACCACGGCCACGGCGATTCCCGAGGTGGTGCCCCATGGCCAGGCGGGTCTGCTGGTGCCGCCCCGGGATCCACCGGCCCTGGCGGCAGCCATCCTCAGCCTGCTGGGCGATGCCGCGCTGCAGCAGCGGTTGCGGGCGTTCGGTCGGCGGCATGCAGGCCGCTACAGCTGGGATCGGGTGGCGGCGTTGTTTCTGCTGGCGATGGAGCGGCTTCACCCCTGAGTGGGCTGCGGCGCTGGCCGCTGCCGAGGGGCCAGCTCAGCCATCGATCAGCGGCACCAACTGTTGAATGATGTCGCCCTTGTGCAGGGACAGGAGCTGGCCGGTGCCGCTGCAGTCCTGAGCGTCCAGCCCATCGGAGCGCAGCCGCAGGTTGCGGCCTTCGGCGTTGGCCAGGCGCACACCCACCACGCCGCCCCGGTCTTCGCGCAGATCCACCAGCCGATCGCTCCGTTCCAGGAAGCGCAGGCCGATCTGGCCGAGATCGCCGCGTTCCGAGGTCCGCAGGCTGTCGACGCGCAGCCGTTTGATCTGGCCCTGGCGGCTGGCCAGCAGCACGCTGCCTTCGGAGTCAACCCCGGCTGCACCGACCACCGTTTCGCCCGGCAGCAGCCGCAGCAGCACGGGGCCCTGGGCGGTGCGGCCCATCAGGGGCAGATTGGTTTCATTCACCGCCAGGCGCAGCAGCCGGCCCGTGCTGCTGGCCACCACCAGCTCCTGCTTGTCGCTGCAGGCCACCACCCGCTGCAGTTCCACCCCTTCCTTGAGCTTGAGCACGGTGGCGGCACGGCCTGAGAGTTCCTGGAATTCCTCCAGTGGCAGCCGTTTGAAGCGGCCATCGCTGCTGAGCAGACCGAGGCTGGTGTGGCGGCCGTCGCCGGCCAGGGGCAGCACCTGGATCAGGCGGGCCTCGCTGAGGCTTTCCGGCAGGAATTTCTCAAGGCCGCCCGGTTGTTGACCGGCAAATTCCCAGCGCAGCAACGCCACCCGTCCATCGGCGCTGAAGACGAGCAGAGCCGGCTGGGAGCTGATCGGCAGAATCAGCTGGGCGGGAGCCGGCTGCTCGGCCAGATCGGCCGGTTCATCGAGATGCAGTCGGCCCAGCATCTGCGGCGTCACGATCTTGACGGCGCCGTCGGCCTGGATCAACAGGCGGCTGTCGGGGGGCAGGGCTTTAAAGGCCTGCTGGCGCTGAAGTTCGGTGTTGGGCCTCACGGCCGCGGCCCGCTGGGCCACCAGCAGATCGCCGCCTTCCACCAGGCGGGTGCGGCGCGGCGTGTTGTAGCGCTTCTTCAGCTGCCTGAGCTCGGCCACCAGCGTGTCCAGCAGGGTGTCGCGATCGTTGAGCAGATGGCGCAAGCGGGTGCGCTCGAGCCTGAGCTCCTCGGCCTCCTTGCGCAGGCTCTCCTGTTCGAGTCCGGTGAGCCGTCGCAGCGGCATCGCCAGCACGGCGTCGGCCTGGCGCTCGCTCAGATCCAGGTGCACCTGCAGGCTGGCCTTGGCGGCGGCCGCATCGCTGGCGGCACTGATCATCGCGATCACCTCCTGCAGGGCATCGAGGGCTTTGGTCAGCCCTTCGACCACCTCCAGCCGTTCCTCGCAGCGGCGCAGCGCATGGGTGGTGCGCCGGATCATGGTCAGCTCCCGGTAGTCCAGGAATTCCTGCAGCATGCGCCGCAGGCTCAGCTGCACCGGCTGGCCATGGACCAGGGCCAGCAGAATCGCCCCGAAGTTGCTCTGCAGGGCAGTGCGGCGCTGCAATTCCGCCAGCACGGTCTCGGCATTGGCATCGCGGCGCACCTCGACGACGACGCGCATGCCTTCACGGTCGCTTTCGTCACGGATGTCGGCGATGCCGCCGATTTTCCCCTCGTTGACCTGGTCCGCCAGCTTTTCGATCCAGCCCGCCTTGCTGAGCTGGTACGGGAGCTCGGTGATCACCACGGCACCGCGGCGATGCCGTCCCTTGCCGGGTTGGACCTCTTCGATATGGGCCACGCCGCGCATCGGGATGCTGCCGCGGCCGGTCAGATAGGTGTCGCGGACGCCGGCGCCGATCAGCACTTCGCCGCCGGTGGGGAAATCTGGGCCAGGCACCAGCTCCAGAAGCTTTTCCTGGCTGAGATCGGGTTTGCGGATCAGGGCGATCAGGGCATCCACCACTTCGCCCAGGTTGTGGGGTGGAATGCTGGTGGCCATGCCCACGGCGATGCCGGTGCAGCCGTTCAGCAACAGGAAGGGCAGCTGGGCTGGCAGCACCGTCGGTTCCTGTTGGGAGCCGTCGAAGTTCGAGGCGAAATCGACCGTGTCGTTGCCGATCTCAGCCAGCATCCCCTCGTGGGAGATCGGCGCCAGGCGAGTTTCGGTGTACCGCATCGCCGCCGGCGGATCGTCATCGACGGAGCCGAAATTGCCGTGGCCGTCGAGCAGGGGATGGCGGCTGGCGAAGGTCTGCACCAGCCTCACCAGGGCGTCGTAGACCGCCTGGTCGCCGTGGGGGTGGTACTTGCCGAGCACATCGCCCACCACCCGGGCGCACTTGCGGTAGGGGCGGTCGGGGGTGAGCCCGAGTTCGTGCATCGCAAACAGGATGCGCCGCTGCACCGGCTTGAGGCCATCGCGCACATCCGGCAGGGCCCGACCCACGATCACGCTCATGGCGTATTCGAGGTAAGAGCGCTGCATCTCCAGATGGAGTGCGATCGGCTCGATGCGTGCTTCTGGGCGCTCCTCGGCCATCCGGTGCTTTGGTCTGGGGGCTGGAGACGGGGCTCAGCCTACAGATCATGATCCGACCTCACCAGGGAGTGGGGGAGGATTCAGGGGCTCTCGTCGTCCTTGTCGTGGCCGGTGGCGTTGGCTGAGGCCCGCTCAACGCTGGCTTTGAGTTCGGGCAGGGCCAGCAGGCGTGCGGTGGCGGCCCGCAGCTTCACACCCCAGAGCTGGTCTTTCTGGTACGTGTCGTGGACGTAGTTGGGATCGGTGTTGAGGGCGTTTTCCGCCAGTTGCAAGGCTTCGCTGCGGTTCTGCTGGTTGCTCTCATACAGCGCTGAGGCCAGGGCCAGGGAGGTCTCGGCGCCATCCGGCTTGATCTTGAGCACTTTCCGCCAGCGTTCGATCGCTTCTTTGGGGCGACCCAGTTCAAACAGCACCAGGCCCTGGTTGTTGACGGCCTCCCAGAAATCGCGGCGCAGGCCTGAGGCCTTTTCAAAGGCGGTCAGGGCGTCGGTGGGGCGACCCAGCAGCAGATTGGCGTTACCGAGGTCGAAGTAGGCACCGGAATTGCGGCTGTCGAGCTGCAGGCCGCGGCGCAGGAGTTCGAGAGCATCGCTGGGTTTGCCATTGCGCAGGGCCAGCGAGCCTTCCGCGAACCAGATGCCCGCATTGGTGGGATCGAGGCGTTTGGCCCGTTCCAGGGCCACCACCGCCTTGGCGGCGTTGTTGCTGCGCAGTTGGGCCTCCGCCAGCAGCACCCAGCTGCGGGGATCGTCGGGGAGCAGCCGCACCGAGAGCTCAGCCAGGCGGGCTGCGTCTTCGGCCTGGCCGAGGCGCAGCAGGCGGGCTGCCGCCTGGGCGATGCCGAGGCCGGCCCCCTCCAGCTCCTTCGTCTGAGGAAGGTAGACGTAGGGCACCAGGGCCAGGGCCGGCGGGATTCCGCCCCACAACAACAGACCAGCTATCGGCAGGGAGCTGAGAAACTGCCACCGGCGCTGGCCCATGGGATCACAAGGAATTCGACCCAGCCTAGGGACCGGGAAGGGTTTCACCCCGATTCGGTATCGGGCTGGCGGCGGCGATATTGCGGCGCCACATCCAGGGCTTGATGCGCCTCAGAGCCGAAGCCCGCAACCGTTCATCCCACTCCTGATCGCTCCAGTCGAGGGCCTCCGGGCCCTGCAGATTCAGCAGCCAGGGGCGCGGTTGCATGTCGGGATCCTCGGAGCTCTGCAGTGAGTCGCCATTCCAGGGACAGACCTCCTGACAGATGTCACAGCCGGCCACCCAGCCCTGCAGATTCCCGCTCAGTGCCAGCGGCAGGCTGGGATCGCGATTTTCGATCGTGTGGAAGGCGATGCAGCGCCTGGCATCGACCACGAAGGGTTCGCGGATCGCCGTGGTTGGACAGGCGTCGATGCAGCGGCTGCAGCGGCCGCACAGGCCTTCGCCGGGCTGATCAGCCGGTAGCTCCAGGCTGGTGAGCAGGTGGCCGAGCAGCAGCCAGGAGCCGCGTTGGCGGTGAATCAGGTTGCCGTGTTTGCCGATCCAGCCCAGGCCCGCCTCCTCGGCCCAGGCCTTGTCCAGCAGCGGCGCCGTGTCGACACAGGCCCGCCAGCTGGTTCCCGGCACCTGATCTTCCAGCCAGCGGCCCAGCTGGCGCAGGCGGCGCTCGATCACCCGGTGGTAATCGCGGCCCCAGCCGTAGCGCGCCACCTTGAGGCTGCCCGCCTGGGGCGACTGGCGCACGTAATAGGACAGTCCTACGGCCACCAGACTGCGCACACCGGGCAATAGCTTCTCGATCTGGCGGCGACGCGGATCCTCCATCCAGGCCATCGAGCCGTGGTGGCCCGCCGCCAGCCAGCGTTCCAGGGCGGCGGTGCGCAGCCGCAGGCGATCACTGCCGGCCGTTGAGGCGATTCCCACCGGGTCGAAACCCAGGCGCCGGGCCTCCTGCTTGAGGGCCCTGGCCAGGTCGCTGCCGGGCGGGCTGGGCTGGGGCTGGTTCATCGCCGGTCGGTAGAGTCGGAATCCGCTGGTTCTGATCGTGTGACTGCGACTTCATCTAGCCGTTTCAGCCCTCTCTTGCGCTGGATGGGTATCACCCTGGTGGCGCTGCTGCTGCTGCAGATGCTGGCGGTGCTCAATCTCTGGGACTGGAGCCAGGAGCCCTTCCGCCAGTTGGTGGTGGAACGATTGATCAACCAGTCCCCCATGGCCTTGGTGGGTCTGCTGCTGATGTATCTCTCCTCCCGCCTGGACGATGAAGCCGAGGGCCGCACGCCGGTGCTCTGGAGCGTCTGCATCATCAGTGGTCTGCTGGCCGTGTTCCTGACCGCCTCCCTGCCGGTGGCCTTCGGCGGTGACCAGATCATGCAGCAGCAGTCCGATCAACAGCTGGCGGCCAAGAAGGGCCAGCTGGAGATGGCCCGTCAGCAAAGCCAGGATCCCGCTCTGGTGCAGCAACTGATCAAGCAGGCCGAGGCCTCCGGTCAGGTGCCGGCCAATGCCAGCGAGGCCCAGAAAACCCAGTCGGCCAGGGCCTTCATTGATCGCCAGCTCGATCAGATGGAAGCCCAGTACAAGCAGGCTGAGCAGAGCAGCAAGGTGACCCTCAGTCAGCGGCGTTTCGCCGGTTCCGGCGGTGCCGTGGTGTTGATCATCGCCTTCACCATCCTCTGCCTCGGCAGCGTGCTCTGAACTCAACCATCCGCCGCGGCTCCGGCGCTCCACCGGCTGGTTAGCGTCGGGCTGTTCGACCTGAACTCCCCCCAACCACCTTGGTGCCCTCCAGCCCCCGAACCGATCAGCCGCTGGCCGACCGTCTCCAGCAGGATCTCAAGAATGATCTGATCGCCGGACTGCTGGTGGTGATCCCGCTGGCCACCACGATCTGGCTGGCCACCACGGTGAGCCGCTTTGTGCTTGCTTTTCTCACCTCAATCCCGAAACAGTTCAATCCGTTCAACACCCTCAATCCCCTGCTTCAGGACCTGATCAATCTCGGCGTTGGCCTCTTGGTGCCGTTGCTGGGGATTCTGTTGATCGGCCTGATGGCCCGCAACATCGTCGGTCGCTGGCTGCTGGAGTTCGGTGAGGGAACGCTGTTGCGCATTCCCCTGGCCGGTTCGGTCTACAAGACCCTCAAGCAATTGCTGGAAACCTTCCTGCAGGGCAGTGGCGGCAACCGCTTTCGGCGGGTGGTGTTGGTGGAGTACCCCCGCGAGGGGCTCTACGCCGTCGGTTTTGTCACCGGCACCATCGGCACCGCCGTCCAGGCTGATTTCCAGGAATCGATGTTGAGTGTGTTCATCCCCACGGCCCCCAATCCCACCACCGGTTGGTATGCGGTGGTGCCGGAGCGCCTCGTCAAAGACATCGATCTCAGCGTCGAGGACGCCTTTCGCACGATCATTTCGGCTGGCATCGTCAGCCCCGATGAGCGCGAGCCCAACACGTCCAATCGCAGCTTTTCCAGTTTGCTGGAGAAGCTGCGCGCACCCCAGCTTTCCTGATGAAGAGTCGAACTCTTGCCCGCGAACTGGCCCTGCTGATGCTCGGCCAGGTCAACGATCGAGGCCCCGCAGCCACCGCTGCCGGAACGGCCGCCCTGAGCGATGGATCGCTTGAAGGCCTGTTGCATCAGGCTCTCACCAGCCTCAGCCAGCACGTGCGCGATGCCCTCGATCGCTCGGCAGAGGATCTGCAGCAGGCGCAGCAGGAGCTGCTGGACAGCGAACTGCAGGAGGAAGGCGCCGCCCGCTTGCCGCGGGTGCGCCAGCATCTCCAGGAGGGACTCAGCCATGCGGAGCAGGCGCTCAATCGCCTCTCCGCCAGCCTGGAGCTGCCGCGCCTGCTGCTGCTGGCCGATCAGGAAGAGGTGCGCAGCGGTGCCATCGCCCGGGCCCGGGCGGTGCTGCGCGATCGCGATCGGATCGATGAACGCCTGGATCGGGTGATGGAGGGCTGGCGGCTGACCCGTCTGCCCCGCATCGATCGCGACATCCTGCGACTGGCGGCGGTGGATCTGGAGAGTTTTGCCACGCCACCGGCGGTTGCCTGCAATGAGGCCGTCGAGCTGGCCAATCGCTACAGCGACGAGCAGGGCCGTCGCATGATCAATGGCGTTCTGCGACGCTTCACCTCGGCAACGGTGTAGCTCCCGATGGTGTTCGACTGGTTCAAACGCGCAGCGGTCCCTCAGAGCCCTGCCGCTACCTCGCCCGAGCTCCCTCCGGAGCCGCCGGCAGCCAGCGAATCTGCTGCGGTGCCAGCGCCTGAAGGCATTGCTCCCTCGGATGACTCGGAGCCTTCTCTGCCCGCCAGCTCTGGTCTGGACGGCGCCGACGGGAGCGCCACGCCACAGCCCGGTTCTGGATCAGCTGGCACGGAAGCTGCCACGGCTGTTGACCAGGGCCCGGCTGTTGCCCCGGCCCCGGCCGTCGGTGTTGTCGATCAGGAAGCCCTGGACTGGGCCCGCCAGGCCTACGCCCGCCTCAAGGCCCAGCAGGAGGCGGCCCGCTCGGCGCCAGTCCCCCAGCCGATCCCGAGCGCGGCGCTCAGCAAGCCACCGGAGGCAGAGGCCGGTGTGGAGCCAACAACGGTTGCCGGGCAGCCAACCGTTGCTGAGCCAACGGCGGCTGCAGACCAACAGGCTGGGGTTGCCTCCCCGGCGGTCGTCCAGCAGGAGCCTGCTGCCGAGCTGCCGGTGCCAATCCAGGCGACGGCCCCAGCCTCCGCCGAAGTGGCGGTTCCCGCGGCGCTGAAAGCCACCGAACTGAGCAGCGTCGATTCAAGCAGCCCGGTCGTTGCCGACGTCACGGCTGTTGCCGAACCAACGGGCTTTTCTCAGCCACCGGCTGTTGTTGAGCAGGCCCGTGCTGTCGAGCCAGCGGCCTCGGCAGAGCCAACTCCGGCTGTCGAGCCTGCGGCTGTTGACGAAGCTGAGGCCGCTGTTGCGGCCGTTGTCGCAGCACCGGCCGCAACAGCGTTGCAGGAGTCAGCCGTTGTTTCGGTGGTTCCCACGCCCCCGCTGGCGGCTGTCGCCCTCGATCCCTGGGCTTCGGCGGCGGTTCAGCCCCCGGCGGCTGGGCAGGAACCGGAGAGGTTTTCGGCCGATCTTCCGGTTCCCGCTCCAGGCGATACCGCTCCGGCCGCCGCCGACCCGGTTGTAGCTGCGCCGGCGCCGGAGGCCGTCTTGGCTCCGCAGGCACCTGTTGCCAGAGCCTTGTCGCTGCTGGAGCAGGCCGCCGCTGAGCGCCAGCAACGGCTGCAGCAGCTGACGGCGACGGCCCCGGTTTCCGAGCGGGAGCCCCAGCCCCTGGCGGCGCCGGCTCCCCCGGCTCTGGCCGAGAGCGAGCCCCAGCTGGGTGCCTTCGACGACACCTTCACCTGGTCGGCGGAGGTGCTGGCGGCCCAGGGCCGCAAGGTCGATGAGATGTCGCTCGAGGAGATCGACTGGCTGGGTCGGTTGCGCCGCGGCCTGGAGAAGACCCGCCGCGGCTTCGTCACCCAGCTGCTTGAGAACCTCGGCGACGATCCCCTCACCCCGGAGGTGATCGACGATCTCGAGACCAGCCTGTTGCGCGCCGATGTCGGCGTGCAGGCCACCGATCAGGTGCTGGAGGCCCTGCGCCGCCGCCTGAACGAGGAGGTGGTGGATCCGGCCGAAGGCCTGCGTTTTCTCAAGGAGCAATTGCGCGGTCTGCTGGAGGCGCCGATCGCGGCCAGCGCCGCGCCGCTGCTGGCACCCCAGAAGGATCGTCTCAATGTCTGGCTGCTGGTGGGGGTCAACGGCGTCGGCAAGACCACGACCCTCGGCAAGCTCGCCAATCTGGCCGTGCGCAGTGGCTACAGCTGCCTGATCGCCGCCGCCGACACCTTCCGGGCCGCGGCCGTGGAGCAGGTGAGGATCTGGGGGGAGCGCAGTGGTGTCGCCGTGATCTCCAATCCCAGCCCCAATGCCGATCCGGCGGCTGTCGTCTACGACGCCATCGGTGCGGCCAGGGCCAAAGGCACCGAGCTGGTGCTGGTGGATACGGCCGGTCGTCTGCAGACCAAGCACAACCTGATGGAGGAGCTCACCAAGGTGCGCCGCATCATCGACAAGCTGGCTCCCGAGGCCGTCGTTGAGTCGTTGCTGGTGCTCGATGCCAGCCAGGGCCAGAACGGCCTGCGCCAGGCCATGGCCTTCGCCAGCGCCGCCGGTCTCACCGGTGTGGTGATCACCAAGCTCGATGGCAGTGCCCGCGGTGGCGTGGCGCTTGCCGTGGCCTCGGAGGCCAAGCTGCCGATCCGCTTCATCGGTGCCGGCGAAGGCATCCGCGATCTGCGCCCGTTCAACAGCTTCGAGTTCGTCGAGGCCCTGCTGGCCAGCTAAGGGTTTGTTTCATGTCGAATCTCGCCAGGATTCGATAGTATTTTTTAGGGTTAAAATGCATGAAGCCTTGCCGTGTTGAGTTGCTAAATCTTCCGATCGACTCTTGTTGACTGGTTCGGGTTCTTTGAACTTTAATCGCTCTGACGAAGCGGAAGCGCCATGGGTGTGATCGAACGGGAGGCGCCTGAGGCCGCCTGATGTTGGCCTCTTTGGTCAAATCCAGCTTTTGCTTTGATTCCTTGGTTGAAGCTTGAAATATTGCTGATGGCAAGAAATTCAGAGATTGGAAATGTACTGAGATAGGATCGCCTCTGTCTTGTCTTGCTGACTCGCCCAGATCGTCTCCATGGCAGTCGATCTCAATCGGTGGATGCACGAGAAGTGCTCTGTCGATGAGCTCAATCTGAGATCGTTGTTGGCTTTGGCCTGGGGCGAGTCTGGATCTTTCATCCTGGATGCGTGGGCGCCCCACGCTTCTGGATGGGGATGGAGATCGTCAGCATCTTGTTGCGCTGAAATCTGTTCGGGTCATGGCCGGATTCAGTGCTATGTTTCTTTTCAGGTCAAAGGCGCTGTTGCTTCGTGTTGGCAAGCTGATCCACGGTTTAGTCTGTTGCTCATTGCATCGGCTCAGGTAGTCGCGATTAGCGTGCCAGAGGTTGTAATCCCGCGTTTTTTGTATCGCCTTGCGCTTTTTAAGCCTTGGCCTTGGCGTTTGACCTCCTGATCCCTAACCTTCTCTTCGCTGCTCGCTCTTCGTCCGCCCATGCCTGCTTGGCGATCCGCTGGCGCTGCTCCACTTCCTTTCATCAAGCTGCCTGGTGCTTCGCTGGCTTCGTCCAACACGGTTGATTTCGGTGGTGTTGTCGGAACTTTTTTGCCCCTGAAGGTTCATCGCTGGGACCATCCGGAGCACGGGCAACCGTTTGTCAACCATTCCGGTTGTATTCGTCTCGGTGATCTCACCCTGCTTGCCACCCTGGGCTCAGCCATCCACGGTGAGGTCGAGCAGAGGTGCGAGGCCCAGCTGGTGCTGCCCTATCTGGCGGGCGTCAATACCTTCACGATTGAACGGCAGCCCTTCACCTTTCGCTCCTCCTGTCTGTTCATTCCGGCGGCCCGCACCCGCTTCCAGCTGCAGTGCAGTCAGTGCTCGGGGATCATCATCAGTTTTGCCCCCGAAACCCTCCTGCCGGTGGCCCATGCCATCGGTGGCCCCTGTTTTGATCCCCTCGCCCTGCAGGTCGCCCTCGAGCAACCCGCCCTGCTGAGTCGTCGCCGCGATCCGCGTCGCCATCGCCTGCACGATCTGCTGGCGGAAACCATGGCCTACGCCGAGCGCTGCATGGCCATCGCCGGTGACGTCAATCCCATGCTCAGCCTTGACGACCTGATCCGTCGGTTGATCGTGATGTTGTTGGTGCCCGATCTCCTGGAGTCGGCCGCGGCATCGGCCACCCCATCGTCCGAGCCCTTCCTTCATCAGGCCCTGGTGGAATGGTTGCTGGCCCATCTGCACCAACCGATCAGCCTTTCGGACATGGAGCGGCGCAGCAGTTACAGCCGTCGCTCGCTTCAGTACGCCTTCAAGCAGCGCTTCGGCTGTGGTCCGATGCAGTGGCTGCGCCAGCAGCGATTGACCAAGGCCAAGGCCCTGCTGGAGCAGCCTGGTAGTCCCCACAGCCTGCTGGACGTGTCCCAGGCCTGTGGCTATCTCTGCCAGGCTTCCTTCAGCCGTGATTTTCTGGCCCGCTACGGGGAGCGTCCGTCGCGGCTGTTGCGCCGCTGCCGGGATCTCCACCTGCTGTCCCGTCTGGACGATGAGCCCCCCAGCCGCTGATCTTCCCTCCTTCGTGCCGCAGGAACACCTGTCGCCCTGCCGCTGGCGTCGGTCAGCCCGACGAAATCCTCGATCACTGCTACCTTTCGATTCCTTCGCGGCCGCTCCTTGGGCAGCCAGCCGCCCCACCGCCCCCTGGATCCCCTCTCTGCTGCGGCCGCCCCAGGCCCAGTCTCCGGATCTGCCGCCCCCGGAGCGGCTGCGGCCCACCCCCTGCCAGCTGCGCTCGAGCCGCCGACCATGGCCGCAGTGGCGGCGTTTGCCGATTTCGCTGGTTCGACCCCCCCCGGTGCCAACGTCGCTGTTCCGCTCGCTGGCGTGGCGCCGGCCACGGAACCCCAGTCCGGTTCACCTCACCCAGGCCAGCCCGCCTCGTCCCAGCCCCTTGCGGCGGCCACATCCCTGCGGCAGTGGATCGACAGCCTCAATCGCGAGCAGAGCCGCAACCAGGAGCTGTTGGCTTCGCTGGCCTTCGCCCTGCGCAGCTTCACCAATCTCAAGCGCTTCCTTGAGCTGGTGCCCCTGGTCTCCTCCCGACTGGTGGAGGCCGAAGGCAGTGTCCTGGTGGTGTTTCATCCGGATGGCCGCCTCTGGCGCGACCATCTGCAGGCCACTCCGGGCGAACGCTGCGCCGAGTTGCTGCGGCGGCTGCTCGCCATTTCCGACAGCCAGTTACAGGCCCAGTCGGGGGATGAGGCGGTGGCGGCCTTGCTCGATCCGCTGATCCGGCGGTTGCTGGGCCACTCCGAGCTGGTTGCCACCTCCGTGGTGGCTCGCAGCTGCCAGCGCGGTCGCCTTTATGTGTTCAGCGGCCGGCGCGGCTACAGCTGGAGCGATGTCCATCGCCGCCATCTGCAGCTGGTCGCCGATCTCACCGGTGTGGCGCTGGAAAATGAGCTGCTGCAGCAGGACATGCGGCGCCACGAACGGCTCGATCGCCAGCTCAGCATCGGCGCTGAGATCCAGTCCCAGCTGCTGCCCGATCACTGCCCGGTGATTGAGGGGGTGGAGCTGGCGGCCCGTTGCCGGCCGGCCTATCAGGTGGGCGGCGACTACTACGACTTCATCCCGGTGCGGCCCGATCTGATCGGACGCCGCCGCGAGCAGGGCCAGTGGGCCGTGGTGATGGGGGACGTGATGGGCAAAGGGGTGCCGGCCGGCCTGCTGATGACCCTGCTGCGGGGCATGTTGCGGGCCGAGGTGCTGAGCGGCCTGCCCCCCGATCGCATCCTTCACGATCTCAATCGCCTGGCCCAGGAGGATCTGGCCCATTCGCACCGTTTCGTCACCCTGTTCTATTCCGATTACAACCCCATCAGCCGCCGGCTTCGCTATGCCAATGCCGCCCACAATCCACCCTTGATCTGGCGTCGCCAGCAGGCCCGGGTGGACCGGCTCGATGCGCCGGGGCTGCTGATCGGTCTGCAGAGTGAAGCCGAATATGGCTGGGGTGAGGTGGTACTCGAGCCGGGAGATGTGCTGCTCTATTACACCGATGGCGTCACCGAGGCCTCCGGATTCAGCGGTGAGCGCTTCGATGAAGAGCGGCTGGTGCGCGCTTTTCATGGTGCCTGTCGCTCCGGCCTCGCTGCCCAGGCGCTGCTGGATCAGCTGTTCGGGCGTCTGGATCGCTTCGTCGGTTCCGATCACCAGCTCGAGGACGATGCCTCGATGGTGGTGCTGAAAGTGCGCGAGGACGTGCTGCTGCCGACGCTTGCCGCTTTCTGAGGCCGGCTGCCAAGCTGGGATGTTCAGCCCAGCCCGCGATGGCCGCCGAATCCACGCCCCTTTCCGCTTCAGGTTCCGGTGTGACGGGCGGTGCGGCCGGGGGCTGGAGCGATCGCTTCGAGCAAGGCCTGCATCCGGCGATCGAGCGGTTCAACGCTTCGATCGGCTTCGACATCACCCTGCTGCAGGAGGATCTCGATGGCTCGGTCGCCCATGCCCGCATGCTCGGCTGCTGCGGTGTGATCACGGAGCAGGAGGCCGATCGGCTGATCGAGGGCCTCGAGACGATCCGCGCTGAGGCCGCGGCCGGCCAGTTTCAGCCCACGATCGAGGCGGAGGATGTGCATTTCGCCGTTGAGCGGCGGTTGATCGAGCTGCTCGGGCCGGTGGGCAAGAAGCTGCACACCGGCCGCAGTCGCAATGATCAGGTCGGCACCGATCTGCGCCTCTGGCTGCGGCGCCGCATCGATGACATCGAGCTCGCCCTGCTGCGCTTCGAGCGGGCCCTGCTCGCCCAGGCGGAGGCCCACGCCGACACGCTGATCCCCGGCTACACCCATCTGCAGCGGGCCCAGCCGATCTGCCTGGCCCATCATCTGCTGGCCTACATCGAAATGGCCGAACGCGACCGTTCGCGGCTGGCTGATGTGCGCCGCCGGGTCGATATCTGCCCGCTCGGGGCAGCGGCCCTGGCCGGCACGCCAGTGCCGATCGATCGCCGTCAGACGGCCGCGGCGCTCGGCTTCGCCAGCCTCTATGCCAACTCCCTCGATGCCGTCAGCGATCGGGATTTCGCGGTGGAGTTCATGGCCGCGGCCAGCCTGGTGCTGGTGCATCTCAGTCGGCTGAGTGAGGAGGTGATTCTCTGGGCCAGCGAGGAGTTCGGCTTCGTCTCGCTCACCGATCGCTGCGCCACCGGCAGCAGCCTGATGCCCCAGAAAAAGAACCCCGATGTGCCGGAGCTGGTGCGCGGCAAGAGCGGCCGGGTGTTCGGCCATCTGATCGGTCTGCTGACGATGATCAAGGGCCTGCCCCTGGCCTACAACAAGGACTTCCAGGAGGACAAGGAGGCGCTCTTCGACGGCGTGCGCACCTGTCTGGATTGTCTGGAGGCGATGGCGATCCTGTTCGAGGAGGGGCTGGTGTTCCGGCCCGAGCGCCTGGAGCGGGCGGTGGAGTCCGATTTCTCCAATGCCACCGATGTGGCCGACTATCTGGTGGCTCGCGACGTGCCGTTCCGCGAGGCCTATCAGCTGGTCGGTGGCCTGGTGAAGGGCTGTCTCAAGGAGGGGATCCTGCTCAGGGATCTGCCGCTGGAGCGCTGGCAGCAGCTCCATCCGGCCTTCGAGGCTGACATCCATGCCGCCATCGCTCCCCGTCAGGTGGTCCGGGCCCGCCGCAGCGAGGGCGGCACCGGCTTCGAGCAGGTGAGGCAGCAGTTGGATCGGGCCCGCCAGCGGCTGGGCGAAGGATCGTCAGCGACTTCGAAACAATGTGGCCAGGCGGTTTAACCTTTGTGGGTATGTGACGTTTCGGCGTCACTCGGGCCCCTCACGGTTCCAGCCCATTCCCGGTCATCAGGTCAGTTCAGTGAGTATTTTCGTCGGTAATCTGCCCTTCCGCGCCGAGCAGGAAGACATTCTCGAGCTCTTCGCCCCCTTTGGAGAGGTGGCGAACTGCTCCCTGCCGCTGGAGCGGGACACCGGTCGCAAGCGCGGCTTCGCCTTCGTCGAGATGGCGGATCCCGAGCTGGAGACCAAGGCCATCGATGCCCTGCAAGGGGTTGAGTTGATGGGTCGTCCCCTGCGCATCAACAAGGCCGAACCCCGTAGCGGCGGTGGAGGTGGCGGTGGCGCCGGCGGCGGTCGCCGCGCCGGTGGCTATGGCGGCGGCGGTGGTTATGGCGCCGGTGCTGGCGGTGGCTACGGCGGCAGCGGTGGCGGCTATGGCGGTGGAGCTGGCGGTGGTTATGCCGGTGCTGGCGGCGGTGGCGGTGGCGGCGAGCGCGGCTCCGGAGCCCGGGGCTGGGAGGATCGCAGCTATGGCGGCGGCGAGCGCGGTGGCGACAACTTCGATGCCGGCCGCGCCCGCCGTCGCCGCAGCAGTGGTGGCGATTTCAGCGGCGGCGGTGAATACCCCGGCGCCGAGGGCTGAAGCCCCGGCCTCCGCTGCTGGCATCGGGGCTCGCTGCCTTCCCTCGGCCGCTTGGCTGAGCCTCGGTTCAGCCAAGCCCCAATGCAGCGCTTATCCCGTAGGGGAGAGGACCATGCGCCTCGGGCAGGCTGGCCTGAGGCCTTGATCCTGGCGGCTCCGCAGACGCCTCAGCCAGCAGTCGTTGTCGCTGGGGATGGTTTTTTGCACCCTGATTGCCGGAACTGGTTGGCTTGATCGCCTCGGGACAGGTCCCCCTGGTTGCGACTGATCCGGGTGAAGCTTGTCAGTGCCCCCGTTCCTCCAGTTGTCGGGCTGCCGTTTCCAGCACCTCAGCGCCGGCGTCGGCTGCTGCGGCCGCCCGGGTCAGGGCAGCGCGCCAATGGCGGGCACCGTTGACTCCTTCCACCACATGCACCAGATGGCGGGCGATCGGCCAGAGCCGCCCGCCGGAGCCGCACCAGCGCTCGGCATGGGGCACCAGGCCTCGCACCACACCGGAGGCCCGCACCGCGCTGGCGGGCGCTGCCGCGAAGATCTCTCCATCCACCGCTGCCCAGCGCAGCGGGTGGTGGTAGGCCGCCCGCCCCACCATCACCCCATCCACCTGCTGCAGCTGCTGCCGGCACTGGTTCAGCTCCTCGAGGCCGCCGTTGAGTTCGATCGTCAGGCTGGGGCGGTCCTGTTTGAGCTGGTGCACCAGATCCCAGCGCAGCGGTGGGATGGTGCGGTTCTGCTTCGGATCCAGGCCCTCCAGCCAGGCCTTGCGGGCATGGACGGCGAAACGGCGGGCGCCGGAGCGGGCCAGCGTGTCCACAAAGGCCAGCAGTTCCCCGTAGGAGTCCTGGTTGTCGATGCCGATGCGGTGCTTCACCGTCACCGGCAGGGGCGAAGCCGCGGCCATGGCTTCGATGCAGCGGGCCACCTGCTCAGGAACCGCCATCAGGCAGGCACCGAAGCGGCCCTGCTGCACCTTTTCACTGGGGCAGCCGACGTTGAGATTCACCTCGTCATAGCCCCAGTCAGCGGCGAGCCGGGTGGCCTGGGCCAGCAGGGCCGGATCGTCGCCGCCCAGTTGCAGGGCCAGGGGCCTTTCGATCGGCTCAAAGCCCAGCAGCCGTTCCAGCCGCTGTTGGCGCTCCCCCATGCGGCTGCTGCCGCCGTCCTCGGCGATGTGATGCAGGGCCCGGGCCACCACCATCTCGGTGTACAGCAGGCAATGGCGGCTGATCTGGCGCATCTGCACCCGGAAGTGCCGATCGGTGCAGTCCAGCATGGGCGCCACACTGAAGCGATAGTTCTGCTGCATCAGCCCATGCTGCCTAGCCACGTGTCCCTGGTGGTTGCCGGTGGGGGGCCGGCGGGATTCATGGCGGCGATCACGGCGGCGGAGCTCACGATCGCCGCGGGCGGCAGCCCGGCGGTGCTGGTGCTCGAGGCCACCCCGGAGCCCCTGCACAAGGTGCTGATCAGCGGCGGCGGCCGCTGCAACGTCACCCATGCCTGCTGGGATCCCTTGGCCCTGGTGGGCTATTACCCCCGCGGCGGCCGGGCCTTGCGGGGTCCCTTCTCCCGATTCGCCACGGCCGAGACGGTGGCCTGGTTTGAGCAGCGCGGGCTGGCTCTGGTCGAGGAAGCCGATGGCCGCCTGTTTCCCCGCAGTCAGCGCTC